>NZ_JBLRVZ010000011.1:0-10596 GCF_048159505.1 Streptomyces sp. T028 | reverse complement strand
CCGGCCGGCCCGCTCGTCTCGGGTCACGCGGGGTTTGCCCGCGGTCGGCTCAGAAGGTCAGCTTCCAGCCGTTGAGGGTGCCCGTGTCCTGCGCGGCCACGTCCTGGACCTTCAGCTTCCAGGTGCCGTTCGCGGCCTCGCTGGAGGCGTCCACGGTGTAGGTGGTGTTGATGTTGTCCGCGGAGTCCGAGGAGCTGGAGGACTTCAGACGGTACGTCGAGCCGTCCGGGGCCACCAGGTCGACGACCAGGTCACCGCGGTAGGTGTGGGTGATGTCGACGGCGACCTTCAGAGTGGAGGGCGCGTTGCCGCTCAGCCCGCTGACGGCGATGGAGGAGGTGATCGCCGAGCTGTTGTCCGGAATGGCGACCGCGGTGCTGCTGGAGAAGGTGGTGCCGGTCGAGCCGCCGCCGGAGCCGCTCACCGCCGCCACGGTCTTGGCCGCGTCGGCCAGGCCCGCGCCGCAGCCGCCGGAGCAGGCGCCGGGCAGCGCACGGGCGTTGGCCTTGATGGCGCTCTCGATCTGGGCGGGGGTGAGCGAGGAGTTCGCCGACTTCAGCAGCGCGACCAGGCCCGCGATGTGCGGGGTGGCCATGCTGGTGCCCTGGTAGTAGGCGTACGACTCGGTCGACGGCGTCTTGGTGCCGGAGTTCAGCGTGGACAGGATGCCGTTGGCGGTGCCGGTGCTGGTCTGGCCGCCGGGCGCCGAGATGTCCACCAGGGAACCGTAGTTGGAGTACGAGGCCTTGGCGCCGGAGCGGTTGGTCGCGGCCACCGAGATCACGTTGTTGCAGTTGCCCGGCGAGTGGTTCGCGACGTTGTCGCTCTCGTTGCCGGCCGCCACGACGACGGTCGTGCCCCGGTTCACGGCGGCGGTGATGGCGCTCTGGGTGGCCGAGGTGCAGGCCCCGTCGCCGCCCAGGCTCATGTTGATGACCTTGGCGACGTTGGTGTTGGCGGGCACGCCGGAGACGCTGCCGCCGGACGCCCAGGTGATGGCGTCGATGATGTCGGAGTCGTAGCCGCCGCACTTGCCGAGGACACGGACCGGGGAGATCTTCGCGCCGTGGGCGATGCCCGCGACACCCTTGTTGTTGTTCGTGACGGCGGCGATGGTGCCGGCCACGTGGGTGCCGTGCCAGGAGGAGCTGGAGGCGGGGATGCCCGAGCCGCACTCGTTCGCGTTGTACCAGTCGCCCGGGTCGGCCGGGTTGCTGTCCCGGCCGTTGCCGTCCACCGAGACGGCGGTGTCGGCGATGAAGTCGTAGCCGCCGACGATGTTCGCGGCGAGGTCGCTGTGGGCGACGTAACCGGTGTCGATGACGGCGACGGTGACCCCGCTGCCGGTCGAAGTGGCCCAGGCACCGGGGACGTTCATGCCGGCGGTGGCCTCGTAGAGGTCCCACTGCTTGGCGTACTCGGTGTCGTTCGGGTCGGCCTTGGGGGTGTTGAGGCGGTCCGGGACGACATAGGCGACCTGCGGGTCGGCCTGGTAGCGGGCGACGACGTCGGCGACGTCCGCCCTGGTGACGTCCTCGCCCAGGTCGACCAGGGCCGCGCCGGTGCCGAGGCGGCGCTGGAAGTCGACGTCCTCGCCGGCCTGGTCGCCCTTGGCGGCGGCGTCGGCCTCGGCGGCCGCGTTCGAAGTGGCCTCACTGGCACCGGACTTGTAGCCGACGATGAGGCGTTCGGCGGCGGTACCGGGAGCGGCCTCGGTCTGTGCGGCGGGCACGGCGGAGGCCGCGGAGCCGGAGTCCTGGGCGGCGACCGCGGAGGCGGTGGAGGCGGCGGTGAGGAGGGCCGCGGAGAGGGCGGCGGCGGATATCAGCTTCCGCCGGAGAGCGGGTGAGGTGCGCAAGAGCGTGCCTTTCGTGGCCGGCTCCGGGCAGGCAGCGCGGAGCAACGGTCGATCGCTTCGTCGTCGAAGCGGCGGGGGGTGGAACGCGATGGCCGGCCGGGCGCGGAAAGCTGGTTCCGTCAGGGGTTGCCTGTGGTTCAGCTGTGCAGGAACGATAGGCAGAGGGACGGTCATCCGGATACAGGGGAAACCCTTGATCCGGCCGGAAACCCACCCTTGACGAACGCGAATCGGCCACCCGTGAGCACAACTGGACGGCGAATACGCCGAATTCGCTCACCGGCGCCCCCTACGGGCAGGGACTGAACGCGCCGGTCGCGGTTCCCGTACTGGACTGAACAGACCGCTGCCACACCGGCCGAGGAGACGTCCCCGATGCCCCGGATGCCCGCACACCGCATCGCCGCCCTGACGGCGGCGGCCGTGAGTCCGCTGCTGCTGAACCTGTGGGCCGCGGGCCCCGCTCTGGCCCATGGCGCGCCCACGGAGCCGTCCAGCCGGGTCTACGGCTGCTCGCCGGAGGGCACGCGGACCTCCACCGCGGCCTGCCGGGCGGCGATCGCCGCCAACGGGACGTCGTTCGCCGCCTGGGACAACCTGCGCGTGGCGAACGTGAACGGCCGCGACCGGCAGACGATCCCGGACGGCAAGCTGTGCAGCGGCGGACTGCCCGCCTACAAGGGGCTCGACCTCGCGCGCGCCGACTGGCCGACGACCCGGCTGACCCCGGGCGGGACGCTGAACATGACGTACGCCTCGACGATCCCGCACACCGGGACGTTCCGGCTCTATCTCACGAAGCAGGGGTACGACCCCACGAAACCGCTCACCTGGGACGACCTGCCCGAGCGCCCGTTCGCCGAGGTCAAGGACCCGGCGTTGACCGGCGGGGCGTACCGGTTCAGCGCGAAGCTGCCCGCCGACCGGACGGGGCGTCAGGTGCTGTACACCATCTGGCAGAACAGCAGTACGTCCGACACGTACTACTCGTGCTCCGACGTGGTGTTCTCGGCGGCCGCCGGATCCTCGGGCACCTCGGGCACGGACAAGGAGCAGCAGAAGGAGAACGAGAAGGGGGAGAAGGCTTCGGTGGCGCCCTCGTCGGCCGCGCCGAAGCCGTCGTCCACCGCGTCCACGGCGGCCGTGAGTCCGTCGGCCCCGGCCACCGCTTCGCCCGCACAGACGGGCGCGGACGCACCCGAGAGCACGCCGGTGGCGTCCACCACCGGGGCCGGTTCGGGTCCGTCCGCGCCGCTGCTGGCGGGCGGCGCCACCGCGGTGCTGGTGATCACCGGTGGCGCCGCCCTCGCGCTGCGTCTGCGCAGGCGCTGAAGTCCTCGGGTACGAGGGTCAGTTGACGGTGACCGCGTCGGTCCCGTCGGTCACCGGGGCGTACTTGGCGGTGAAGTAGCCGGCGGAGGGGCACAGCGTCGAGCCGGACGACCGGGTGAACGCCTGGTTGGCGAAGTTGATGCTGTTGTCGTCGTTGCTCGCAGTGCCGCTCAGGCCGGACGCCTGGTAGACGCAGGAGACGGTGCCCAGCAGGGTGCGCAGGACGACCGTGGTCTGGACGGCGGAGCCGCTCGGCGGGGTCACCGTGACGACACCGTCCGAGGTGACGGTGGTGGTGTACGCCAGGTTGTTGACGGTGATGCTGGTGACGCCGGTGACACCGAGGACGTTCGAGGTGCAGTCGCTGAACGTCTGCGCGGTGAGCGACTCGGTGGCGGTGCCGGGGGCCGTCGGGTTGTCGGTGACCGTGGCGGTGAACGTCGACGTGGCGCAGGAGATGCCGCTGGTGCCGGTCGAGCTGTTGTACAGCGTCGCGGCGGTACCGCCGGCCAGGGACGCGGTGAGGACGTCGCCGACCGCGACATCGCCGTTGGCGGTGGTCAGGACCGCGCCGGCCGCGGAGGCCGGGGTGACGGCCGGGAGGGTGAGCGCGACGGCGGTACCGGCGACGGCGAGGAGGGAGCGGATACGCATGGCGGGTGCCTCTTCTCTGAACTGGGGGGAATTTCGGGGGTGTTGATTGGCTCGCTGCCGTTCGCAACGTGGGGGGACGCGAGGCGGCGTCCGCCGTTGCCGGACCGTGACGCCTTCTCCGTACGTGACGGACCGGCAACGGCAGCCGGCCGGTGACCGGCCGGAGGCACTGGAGGGTGACTCCGGCCGGGCCGGGCAGCCAGGGCGACCGGAGACGGCCCGCGGGGGGAAGCGGCCGTACCGGTGCCGGATGAGGGATCGGACTCGGGTTGATCCGCCCACGTGGAACGGAAGGTCCGGGAACGCGGCGGACGCCGCGCTGCGGATCCGGCGCCACGGATCCGGGCCGAGCCGCGGATCCGGGCTGAGCCAGGGAGAGTTGTAGACCTGAGATTCAGTCAACGTCAATACGTTGAAAGGAAGTTGATGGTCCGACAGATATATGCACGGAACCTGTGACGGACTTGATCCACAGACGGCACATGATGAACACTCTTTTTCCACATCTCCCTTGACCCCTTGGTGTAACCATCGGTAACTTCCTCGTTGGCTACTGCTGCGTAACGTGAAAGCCCTTACGGCTTCCGGGAGTTGCGAGGAGGCGTGCGCGGCAGCCGCTGTCCGCGCCAGGACAACGCGCCACTGAAGCCCGACCCGCACCACTTCAAGCGCATGGGAGCAGACATGGCCTCGTCCCCGGACGTCACGTCGTCCGACGACAACACCCCCGGGAACCCGGAAAACGGTTCCTCCGGCAGACGCGGCCGGGTCCGGCCGCGCCGGGCCGCGGTGATGGCGGTGCCGGCCGCCGCGGTCGCCGCCGGCCTCGCGATCCTCACCGCCGAGGGCGCCCTCGGAGTGCAGTTCGCCATCTCCGGCATGCCGTTCGTGGTCACCGCCGACAAGCTCGACGGCACCGGATTCGAGCAGTTCGGCGCGCTGGACAGCATGATCGAGAACAGCCCCAACCAGGGCGACACCGGCGGCCAGGTCCTGGTCGTCACCTCGGTCGTGAAGAACGGCAACATCACCAACATGTGCCAGAGCGTCGACCTCGGCGGCATCCAGCTGCTGCTCACCGCGGGCGGCGACGGCACGCCGGTGCACGTGGAGAACCTGGCCATCGACTCCGACGTCATCAAGGGTGACGCCGAGTTCCACGGGATCGAGATCGGCGGCGACTCCAGCACCTTCACCAAGGGCGGCGTGAAGGGCCCCGAGGGCGTCTACGGCCAGCAGGCCGACACGGTCGTCATCAACGACCTCTACCAGCACAACTACGCGGCCACCGCCGGCGTGTTCAAGCTGCCCGACCTCCACATGCGGTTCGGGACCGGGGGTTGCCCGAAGTGAGCCGCTCCAGCCAGTGGCGCACCGCCTTCCGCGCATGGCGAGGGCGGCGGCCCTTCCTCGGCGGGGTGCTGCTCACGCTGGGCGGCGCCGAGATCCTGGTGACCATGAAGGCACCACTGCCGGTCATCCTGCACATCGGCATGCAGGGCCTCGCGGGTTACCTCCTGCCGACCCTGATGCTCGTCTGTGGTCTGCTGATCGTCTTCAACCCGAGTCAGCGGCTGTTCTACTCCGTGATCGCCGTGCTGCTCTCCCTGGCCACCTGGGTCACGTCCAACCTGGGCGGGTTCTTCGTCGGCCTGCTGCTGGGCGTCGTGGGCAGTTGCATGACGTTCGGCTGGCTGCCCGACCAGGAGCCGCGGGTGAGCCGCCGCAAGCGGCGCAAGGCGGCCCGGGCGGCCGCCGAGGCGCTCCGGTCGACCACGCTGCCGGGGGCGGGCGAGCCCGCCTGAGGCAACCGTCGCACCACACCGGCGGGGCCGGGACGACCTGCGCACAGCAGGACGCTCCCGGCCCCGCCGCCTCTCGTCGCGCCACGGGCGACGGGCCCGGGGGCCGTGCGGTTCCGGCCTCGTACGCCTGTTCAACCGGCGTACGAGAGTGGGAGGTTGGGACGTATGAGCCACGAAGAGATCGACACCGGGACGGCGCACTCCGCCCGGATCTACGACTACATCATCGGCGGCGAGGACCACTTCCCGGCGGACCGCGAGGCCGGCGACGCGATGGTCCGGGAGTGGCCGGCACTCCCCGTCCACATGCGGGCGAACCGCGACTTCATGAACCGCGCGGTCGGCCATCTGGCCCGGGAGGCGGGCATCCGCCAGTTCCTCGACGTCGGCAGCGGCATCCCCACCTCCCCCAACATCCACGAGATCGTCCAGGCCGAGGCCCCCGACGCCCGGGTGGTGTACGTCGACAACGACCCGCTCGTCCTCACCCTCTCCCGGAACCTGCTGGGCAGCACGGACGAGGGGCGCACGGCCTATCTGGAGGCCGACATGCGCGACCCGGCGGGGATCCTGGACTCGCCGGAGTTCCGCAAGACGCTGGACCTGGGGCGGCCGGTCGCCCTGACCGTGATCGCGATCGTCCACTTCCTGCTCGACGAGCACGACGCCGTGGGCATCGTGCGCCGGCTGCTCGACCCGCTGCCGCCCGGCAGCTACCTAGCGATGTCCGTCGGCACCGCGGACTTCGCGCCCGACGAGGTGGGCCGGGTGGCCCGGGAGTACGCGGCCCGGGGCATGCCGATGCGGCTGCGCACCCGCGAGGAGGCCGCCGCGTTCTTCACCGGTCTCGACCTCGTCGACCCCGGCATCGTCCAGGTGCACCGCTGGCGTCCCGACGGGACGGGCACCGAGGTGCTGCGCGACGCGGACATCGCGATGTACGGGGCTGTGGCGCGCAAGCCCTGACCACCCCCGTCCACACCCGCGTCTCTCGGTCACGGGCCCCGGGCGGGGCGGTGACGCGGAGCACTCCGCAATTTTGACGATCATTCAATCCACCTGCGGCTATGCTCCCTTTCGCCCCCTCCGGTCCCGTCCCGCATCACGATGCGGCAGCAGCACCTCACACCAAGTGGTTGTTTACTTGACTACCAGCGGTCACACACGGTTGGCTCCGAGCCAGCGATAGCGTCTCCCCGGCGCCCACCCCGTCGCTCCGGCGGCGCTCGCCCCGTCCTCATGCTCTGCCGCACAGCGAGGTGCAGCCCCCCATGAACAGTCCCCTCCCCTCCTCCCCACCTCCAAGACCCGCCGGTGCCGACCGGTCCGCGCGTCTGACCGTCCTCGCGGTCGCCTGCTGTCTGCTCCTCGCCGGCTGCTCCGGCGACGGCTCGTCCGGCGCGGACGGGGCGAGCGGCTCCGGCGGCCGGATGACGGTCGCGCTGGTCACCCATGGCGCCGAGGGCGACGCCTTCTGGGAGCTGGTGCGCAAGGGCGCGGAGGCGGCGGCCGCCAAGGACGGCGTCGAACTGACCTACGCGAGTGACGCGGACGCCGCCGGACAGGCCGGGCTGGTACAGGACGCGATCGGCGACGAGGTGGACGGCATCGCGGTGACGCTGGCCAAGCCGCAGGCGATGAGAACCGCGGTGGCCGCGGCGAAGACGGCCGGGATACCGGTGGTCGGTCTCAACTCCGGTATAGACGACTGGCGGTCGACGGGACTGCTGGAGTACTTCGGGCAGGACGAGAGCGTCGCGGGCCGCGCGGTCGGCGCCAGGCTCACCGGCCTCGGCGCGAAGCACGCCCTGTGCGTCATCCACGAGCGGGGCAACATCGCCCTGGAGGCGCGCTGTGCGGGTGTGAAGAAGACGTTCACCGGCGAGACCGAGATGCTCTACGTCGACGGGACCGACATGGACGCGATGTCCGCCGCCGTGACGGCACGCCTCCGGCAGGATGCCGGCATCGACGAAGTGATCGCCAACGGTGCGCAGTTCGCGCTCGCCGCGGTGAAGGCGGCGAAGCGGGCGGGCAGCAAGGCGAAGGTCGCCACCTTCGACCTCAACAAGGACATGGTCGGGGCGGTCCGCGACGGCACTGTGCAGTTCGCGGTGGACCAACAGCCGTATCTCCAGGGCTATCTGGCCGTGGACGCGCTCTGGCTGTACCGGACGAACGGCAACATCAGCGGAGGCGGTGTGTCCCCGGTGCTGACGGGGCCGGCCTTCGTCACGAAGTCCAATGTCTCCGACGTGGCGCGGTTCGCCGCCAACGGAACGCGCTGACCCGACCCCCTCCCCGCTGATCACCCTAGGACGACCATGTCTCCACGGACAGGTGCCCGGCGCCGGCGTCTCGGCTCCATACGTCTCTCCCTGATCCTGCTCGCGCTGGTACCCGGTGTCACCCTCGCGGCCATGTGGGGTGTGACGACGATCCAGATGTTCTCGGAGGGGCTGCGGCTGCGCGCCCAGACCGAACTGAGCCGCTCCACCGGTGCCATGGGCACCGAGGCGACGCTCGCGCTGCAGCAGGAGCGCAGTCTGTCGGCCGTGTGGCTGGCCTCGGGCGGCGACACCGCCCGGACCGCGCTGGACACGCAGCGCAGGAGGACGGACACGGCGGTCGCCAAGCTGGTCTCCCGGACCGACGACATCCAGCAGGCGCCCGAGCGGGTCGAGGACCAGCTGTACTCGGTCGTCGCCTCGGTGAGCAGCCTGGAGTACTACCGGGGCCAGGTGGACCACCCCACCGGCATCACCGCCGCCCAGGCCCTGGACCAGTACACCTCGATCATCGACCTCCAGATCCACGCCTTCCAGGAGCTGTCCCAGGTCGACGACGGCGACCTCACCTCGCAGTCCGGCCCGCTCGTCGCCCTGGAGCACGCGGCGGAACTGGTCTCCGAGGAGGACCTCCGGCTGACGCTGGCCGGGCCCGAGGGGCGGATGGACCAGAAGACGTGGGCGCAGTTCACCCAACTGGTCAACACCCGCCGCTGGCTGGTGGAGGACCAGATCGTCCCCTCCCTCACCGGCACCGCGAAGACCGAGACCGAGAAGATCCTGACCAGCTACCAGTGGCAGATCCTGCAGTCCGTCGAGGACAAGGTGCTCGCCGCCGGGGCCGACCTGGACGAGAAGGGCCTGGTCGTCCTGCCGGACGTGCAGAAGCAGTGGAGGGCCGCGCTCATCGAGGTCTCCGACCAGTACTCGGCGCTCATCCAGCGGCAGACCGCGGCGCTGCTCCAGCACAGCGCGGACAACGCGCGCGGACTGCTCATCAAGGCCGGTGCGCTGAGCGCCGGCGGTCTCGTCGCGCTGCTGCTGTGCGTCGGCATGTCCTGGCGGATCACCCGTTCGCTGTCCCGGCGGCTGCGCGGCCTGCGGATGGCGACGCTCTCCCTGGCGCAGGAACGGCTCCCGGACGTGGTGGCACGGCTGGACCGGGGTGAGACCGTCGACGTGGACTCGGCGGCCCCGCCGCTGGACTACGGCGGTGACGAACTCGGCCAGGTGGCCCAGGCGTTCAACACCGCGCAGCGCACCGCCGTGCACACCGCGGTCGAACTCGCCGACACCCGGCGGGGTTTCCAGAAGGTCATCCTCGGCATCGCCCGGCAGAGCCAGAACCTGGTCAACCTCCAGCTCAGCAAACTCGACGCGCTGGAGCGCACCCACCAGGACCCGGAGGTCCTCAAGGGGCTGTACGAACTCGACTCCACCGCCAGCCAGTTGCGCCGGTACGAGGAGAACCTCGTCATCATCAGCGGCGGCCGGCCCGGTCGCAGCTGGTCGGAGCCGGTCGCGCTGATCGACATCCTGCGCAGCGCGGTCGGCGAGGTTGCCCAGTACCAGCGGGTGGAGGTGCACACCGAGGAGGAGCTCTACATCGCCCCGCCCGCGGTGGCCGACGTGATCCATCTGCTGGCCGAGCTCATCGACAACGCGACCTCGTACTCGCCGGCGCCGAGCCCGGTCGGGGTGCGGGCCGCGATGGTGGCCAAGGGGCTGGCGATCGAGGTCGAGGACCGCGGTCTCGGCCTGTCCGAGGAGGACTACGAGTCCTTCAACGCGCAGTTGGCGGTGGAGCCGCAGTTCGACGTGGTGGCGCTCGCCGACGACCTGCGGCTCGGCATGTTCGTCATCGCCCGGCTGGCCACCCGGCACGGCATCGCGGTGACCCTGCGCCCCTCGCCGTACGGCGGCACCACGGCGATCGTCCTCGTCCCGCGCGACGTCGTGGTCCACGAGACGGACATCCCGCAGGCCCCGGTCGCTCCCGAGCCGGGGGCGGAACCGATCGACACGATACGCAGGCTGTCGGAAGCACTCCGGGGCCTGTCCGACACGGCCCCCGCCCCGACCGACGCGGCCCCCGCCCCGTCCGACACAGCCTTGCAACCGACCGTCGCGGCCGCGCAACCATCCGGCACGGCCTCGCAACCGACCGATGCGGCCCTGGAACCGTCCGGCACAGCCTCGGAACCATCCGGCACGGCCTCGGAACCATCCGGCACGGCCTCGGAACCGTCCGACGCGGTCTCGCAACCGTCCGACGCGGCCTCGCAACCGACGGGCGCGGCTCCGCAACCGTCCGGTGCGATACGGCACCCGTCCGCCGCGGCGTCGGAGCGGTCCGGTACGGCCTCGGAGCAGGTCTGCGCCGAGCGGGCGCCGTCCGGTGCGGCAGAGGCCTCCTCCGGGCCGGACCCCGAGCACGGCAGGCCCGACGGCGAGCGGGCCACCGCTCTCCCGAGACGCGACAAGGCCGCCGCGATACGCGACGCGTCCGCTCCGCCCGGCAGCGCGAGGGAGGCGGCACGCACCGCACCGTCCCCGGCGGACGCCTCACCATCCCCCGCAGACACCTCACCGCCCATGGCGGACGCCACACCGCCCCCGGCGGACGCCACACCATCCCCAGCAGATGCCACACCATCCC
>NZ_JBLRVZ010000010.1:0-208125 GCF_048159505.1 Streptomyces sp. T028 | reverse complement strand
GTGTGGTTGTCCCAGCCCTCCTCGCCGTCCCATGTCTCGTAGATCTTCTCGGGGATCGCCATGACGTGGTCGAGGAGAGTCCGCCAGCGCGGCGCCGATGAGTCCGCGGAGCTGCTGGCGGCCGCCCAGGTCCTGAGGTCGGCGACGGTCGCGAACCGGGCGACGCTCTTGTCCACCGGTCTGTCGGTGTACTGGTGGAACGTCCACGGGTGCTCGATCGCCGGGGAGCCGGCCTCGTGGTTGTAGTCGGCGATCCACAGGCCGTCCTCACAGTACGAGGTGGTGTCCCGGTTCAGCCAGTAGTCCCGGTTGCAGTAGAGGATCACCCGGTGGTCCGGCCGCAGCTTCTTGACGGCCTTCAGCAGGGCATCCTTCTGCGCGCTGGAGACGCCGGAGTCCTCCCAATCGACGGCGAGGAGGTCGCCGTCGCGGATGTCGGCCTTGGAGACGAAGTACTTGGCCTGGGCCTGCATGTCGCCGGGCCGGGCGAAGTGGTAATGGCCGACGACCAGGCCCGCCTTCCGGGCGGTCGCGAGCTGCGAGTCCCTCTCCGGGTTGACGTACGAGACGCCCTCGGTGGCCTTGACGAACACGAACTTCTGTCCGGACACGTCCGGGGTGTCGTCCTGGTGGGAACTGACGTCGATGCCGTGGAGCATGGGTGACCTCCTTGAGGCGGATCAGGTTTCCCTGCGCGGCGGGTCCGCCGCGGGGTGTGCGGAAGGGGGTGCCGGCGTGCGGGGCGCCTGCTCTACGCGCCGTCGTCCCTGCATCCCTCTCCGGTGAGCAGAGTCCGCCCCTGGCCGTTGAGGTCGCGCGGGTGAGCAACCCTGGTGGGTGCACTGCGATGTGGGGGTCCCTGACCGGCTGGACGGCGTGTGGCGAGACGAGGACTCTGCCGCGTGGTAGCCGCGCGGCGGTCGCCGGGGCCCTCGCCCGCCCAGCCGGCCACGGTCAGTGTGCTGCAGCTCTTGGATGCGCTCGGACATGAGGACGACCGCGCCCGGAACGAGCCCTAGACGTGCACCTCCTGTGTCGTCTCGGCCGGTGGTGCCGGGTCGGCTCCGAGTGGCACGGGGGCTCCGTCGGCGGCCAGCAGTTCGTTCAGCACCTGGAGGGCGCCGCTGATGCGGAGCACGGTCTGCTGGAGGTCTGCCTGCCTGGCCTCCAGATCGGCGAGCATCCGCTGGCCTTCGCGGTACTCGGTCTCCAGTTCGGAGACGCGCTTCTCGATCTCGACTCTCATGTCGGTCGTCCTTCTCGGGGGTTCGTGGTCATTACGAGGCCGGGATCTTGATTAGCCAGTTGCGGTAGTCGGCTGAAGGAGTTGGGTGTGCCAGAACGTAGTGCCGCGTATCGGCATAGACCACGTCGGCGGCGTAGCTGTACATGCTGAGGCGGGGGCTGAAGAGCTCGATGCCGAGTTCTCCCGCGGCGAGTTTCTTCAGCACCGCCAGCTCGGCCTGGCCGATGGTGACCGATCCGATGGTCAGTGACTCCGCATGGACTCCCCCGGCCCAGAGGTCTTTGTGGGCGTCACTGCTCAAATTCCCGTCTTTGATGTGCATCCCGTCCGGCCGTCCCTCGATCCGGTGCCAGTATCTGCTGCTGTGCTGGAACCGGATGCTGGGGTAGACATCGTCCTGAAGGGGATTTCCGTGGCCTTGGAAAAGCTCCAGGAACAAGCGTTTCCCTCCGGAGGTCGTGTCGTCCCTGTGCAGCCTCAGGTGAGGCTCCGCGGGTTCGTCCCCGTCGACGTGCTTGGTGGTCCATCGGGCTGTGAACGGCTCACTGCCCATGGAGATGTCGCCGTCGGCGCCGATGGTGAACCGGCGCGTGCTCGTGGTGAAGAAGCTCAACGGCATCGGGAAAAGGGTGCCCACGGACATGCCCGCCGGTGCGCCGAACAGGCTCTGGTCGTGCGCGAAGACCGCCGCGGCGACGTTCGCGGTCCGCACGGACAGCTTGACAGTCCCGGCGCCCATGATGTCGACCATCCGGTACCCGGCGGCGTTCGCCGCGGTGGTGCTGCCGATGCCGACATCCCCGGAGGCTGTGACGCTGAGCCGGGCCGCCCCTGCGGTGACCAGAGTCACCGGGCTGGCCGATTTCGTGCCCACGACCATGCCGGCCGGCGCGCCGAACACACCCGTGTCGTGTGCCAGCACGCCCCCCTCGACCTTCGCGGTCCGCACGGACAGCTTGGTGCTCCCTGCGCCCAGTACGTCGACGACGCGGCCCCAGGCGCCGGCGTTCACCGGCGCAGTGGTGCCGATACCGACATCACCGCCCGGGGAGACGAAGAGCCGTGTCGTGCCGTCCTCGGGATCGTCGGGGCCGTAGGTCCGGACGTGCAGACCCTGTCCCGCGACCGGCCGCCGGTCGTACTCCAGGGAGTAGCCCTCGTCGGCGCTCTCCGACCCGGCCCGCAGCCGGATCCCGCTTCGACGGCCGTCACCGCCGACCTTGAACGTCAGGTGCCGGTCTCGCGGTCCGTAGTCGCCGATCTCCAGGTCGCTACCGGGGGCCGTGGTGCCGATGCCGAGCGCGCCCGCGACGGAGAGGGTGGAGCGTTGAGCCGCGGTGAGGTCCACGACGACCTGGCCGTTCGCGACCGCGCACCGGGCCAGCAGCACCGTGTGGTCGTCCAGATCGCGCGGGGCGTCGTCCGGGGCGACCGTGGTGGTGCCGTCCGGGGCCACCACCACGATCCTGGGGCTCTCGTCCCAGCGCCGCGCTCCCGCCCCGCCGGGCGCCTCGTCGGGCGTCAGGTCCGTCGCGGCCTCCCGGTGGGCCAGGTGTACCTCGATGCCCTGCTGGTCGTCGAAGTGCTCGTCGAGCTCCAGGGTCGTGCCGGCCGCCAGGACGAGGTGGCGGCCCAGCGCGTCCACCGCCATGCCGGCGGCCACGGTGATCCGGCGTTCGGCGTCCGAGGTCACCGTCAGACCGGTGGCGACACCGGTGAACCGCAGCAGTCGGCTCTGCCGGCGCTCGCGGTCGAGGTGGAACTTCTGTTCGTCGATGAAGTCCTGTTCCTGCAGGAACTGCCCGTCGAAGAAGCGGACGCGCTTCGGTACGACGTCGGGTTGGCTGTAGTCCGCCATCGGGCTTCCTCCGAGATGTCAGGCTGAGTCGCTCGTGCCGAGCTGGGTGTTCCCGCCGAGGAGGAGCGGCTTCGGCTTGCCACCCTCTCGTGCGATCAGTTCCTCGGAGACCAGCCGCATCGTGGGCACCACGACCTTGAGCGCGTAGAAGGTGTGGGCCGGCTTCTCCTGGTCGATGATCGCCCTGGCGACCTCCTGGACGTGGCGCAGCTCAGAGGGGTCGGACCTTCTGAGCGTCAGCCGGACCTGGAAGTAGTGGGCGGGCGTCTCGAAGTCGTCGAGGACGACCACGTCGTCACGGGTGACGCCGTCATCCCGCGGCCACAGGTAGATCTCCAGCATCCGGCGCAGCCCCGCGAGGGTTCCCCGCTGCCGGTACAGCGGCACGATCTCGCTGATGAACGCGCGTTTGACGTCCGGGGACCAGTCCGCGCGCAGGCTCAGGCCGACCCACCCTGCCAGCCAGGGCAGGAAGTCCTCGCGGGCGTCCAACGGGTCGACGTGGTCGGCGGAGCGGTCGATGAGCTGTTCGAGTCCCGTGACTCCCCCGGCGTCGTCACGGCCGGTCAGTACGGCCTCGAACGCCATGAGGAACCGGCCGACGAACGGGTCCTCCCGGAACAGCGCCGGCAGGTGGTCGAGATAGCGGCTCATCCCGGAAGCCTCCAGGCCGACGAGTACGTTCTGCCGTAGTTGCCGTACGCCGTCAGGTCCACCCCGGTCAGCCGTGCCAACTGGTGGGCGTCGAGGGCGATATGGTCCGCTCCGGAGGCACCGTCCGCGCCCGCGGGTGCGAGGCGGACGTTCTCGACGTAGTCGGTCGACGGTGACTGTTCGAGCACGCTGTAGACCTCCGAGGGGTACGCGCTCTGTCCGAAGCCCCGGCCGTCACCGGCGTCACCGCCGATGAACGGGTCGTAGAAGTCCTGGAGCCGGTCGAGTGCGTCGGCGAGAGCGTGCTCGGGCACGGCGTCCTCGCGCAGTGCCAGGTCGGCAGAGACCGTCAGATCGACGTACTCCGGGCCGACCACGTGGTGGCGGACCGTCAGGATCCGCCGGGGGTCGAGGAACTCGTGCACGGCGGTGGTCAGGGCCTCGGTGGGCAGCGGATGCGTGCCGCCTTGCCCGCCCGGCTCGGGCAGGACGACGACGCTGACGTGCGCCGGTGCGGGCGCGTCCGGGTCGGGGCCGTCGAGGTTTCTCCCCGGCACGCACCGTACCCGCCGTACCCCGGGCAGTCCGGCCGCCTGCGGCTGCTCGGGCCAGACCGTGCGGACCAGGTACTCGTAGTCGTCCGCGGTGGCGGCCCGGTACCGCTCGTGCAGCGTGGCCACGCTCTGGCGTACGGCCGCGTCGAGACCGCCAGTGCCCGGTGGCTCCCACCCGGGGCCGCCCAGCAGCTTCAGGAACTTCAGGTTGTGGCTCTGGGGCAGCTGGTCGACCTGGTACAGCTGCATCTCGGTCAGCCAGGCCAGCAGTTCGACGAGGACGACGCCGGGGTCGCCGGGGTTGTGGTCGGTCCACTCCGGCAGGAGGACGGGGATGAGGGCCCGCGCCTCGCCGACCAGGTCGTCGAAGTCGTGGTCGTCGAGGTCGGGCAGCTCGATCGGCACGGGTTTCCTCACTCTCCCAGGGTCACGGTGATCCGGTGCGGGCCGGAGTACACCAGCGCCCGCTCCAGCCATCGGGTCAGGTCCTCGGCCACCGGCTCGGCCGCGAGTTCCGCCAGCGAGCGGCCGAACACCGCCTCCAGCCGTTCACCGAGTTCTTCGGAGTGGGCCACCGTCGTCACCGTGAGCGCGGGGATGTGGTCGACACCGTCGACGGCGCCGATCAGGGCGTACAGGTCCGAGCGGTGCGGCTTGCGGCCGAAGGCCCAGCCGGCGCCGTCCGGTCCCCCGGTCAGCGGGTGCAGGAAGCGTTCCAGGGCCTGCTCGACCCGTCCGCCGACCTGTCCGGCGGTGGCCGGGGAGGAGGCCGCCACCGTCGCGGCGACGGTCACCTCGATCCACTCCGGGCCCGCGACCCAGAGCGCGGTGGTCGGGCCGCAGCGGGCCCGCAGGTACTCCTCGACCCGGCGCAGCAGTCCCAGGCTCGGTATCGGACGCGACGCGCCGGAGTGCGGGACCACGACGATCCCGACCTTGCCCGCCTCGGCCTCCGCCTCCTCGTGCTCGTCCCTCGGTTCTTCCTTCGCCGGGTCGAACCAGAGGGCGAACGGGTCGAACCGGCCGGGCAGCACCGCCCGGACCCGTGCCACCTCGGCCGAGGACTCGAACGCGAGGTCCTCGAAGTCCTCGGCCGTGACGGCCCGGTCGCGGTGGCGCAGCGACCTCGGCCCCCTGGCACGCACCCGCTCCAGCGGCTCCCACGCGCTGCCGCCGGAGGCGGGCTCGTGATGGGTGACCGAGTCGATGGAGGGAATGGCGGACTTCAGCGTCACGATGGTTCCCGTGGCGCGGTTGCCCTGTTCACCGCCGCCCGTGCGGTAGGTGACGCGGATGTTGTTCTGCCCGGCCGGTGGAATCCGTCCGGCCCGGCCGTCACCGAAGGTGATCTCTCCGGTCCGCGGGCCGACGGTGTAGTGGCGGTCCTCGGGGCCGGAGCGGTGGAAGTCGGTCACCGCGTGCCACCGCACCCAGACGTCCCCGGCGTTCTCGGCGTCTTCGCCGACCGTCACGGCGTCGGCGCCCTCGGTCTCGGTCAGTACGGCTTCCTCCGCCGCCGAAGGGCGCTCCGGCTCCCGTACGACCAGACGCTGACCGGGCAGGACCGGGCTCTGCGCGGTGGTGAGCCGCCGGCCCGCCTCCGCGGTGCCCGATCCGAGGATCTCGTCGGTGACCGTGACGGCCTGGGTCGCCCAGGTCGTGTTCGGCAGGATCCGGCGCAGCCGCGGCGCGACCGGGAAGGTCCCGTGCCGCAGCCGCAGCCGCAGCCAGCAGCGGCTCTGTCCGAGGTGCTCCCGGGCGGTCAGGTCCGCCGGCCCGACGAAGCGCACCATGCCCCGGTCGGTCAGGGCGGCGGTCTCGTCGACTGCGGCCAGCGGCCGCCAGCCGTCGGGGCCGCTGTACTCCCACACCAGGTCAGCGAGGTCGGACGGCTCGGTTCCGGCGAGCCGGTCGGCCGTCACCTCGTCCGGTTCCGGTGGTTCGGCCTGGAGGTAGAGCGTGACCGGCCGGTTACCGAACGGCTGGTCGAAGCCGAGGTAGAGGGCGGGGTCCTGCTCCGGGTTCGGAGTGAAGGGGGTGACGGACCACGGCGTTTCGGGGTCCCGGTGGTGGGTGACGAGGCGGAAGTCGTTGTGCGTGACGCAGACCGGGGCCGGGACGGGCTCTGTCAGTCCCTGCCGGGAACTCCACGACAGGGACCTGACCACCGGTGGGGCGAAGGTGGCGTCGACGGGTTCGTAGGCGCCGTCGTCGTTGCGGGTGTAGTGGGCCGGGTTGCCGTAGTCGCCGTCGATCAGCCGGACGCGCAGCCAGTACTCCTCGACGCCGTTCACCTCGGTGCGGGCGAAACCCTCGGGCGGGGTGAGCACCAGGGTGGCGTCGGCGGTGAAGGCGTAGTCCGGTGCGTCGGCGTCCGAGCCCGCGGCGGTGGCGGTCGTGGTGCGCCAGCGGGTGCCGTCCCACGCCTCCCACACGGTCACCGGATCGCCGTCGGTGCGCACCGGCGGGACCGGGCCGTCCGTGGCGTCGGGGCCGTTGGTCAGGGTGACGTCGAGGGTGAGGTCCGCGCCGGGTCGCACCAGGTTCGCGGGGCAGGCCAGGTAGAAGGTGTCGTTGAAGCGGGGCTGTTCCCCGAAGGGGAAGAAGTCCCGGGTCACGTCCAGCGGGGTGCCGCCCGCGAAGGCGCCGGGCGGTGCCACCGGCTCCGGGGCGGTCACCGTCGACACACCGATGCCGGTGACGGTGGGCGGATGCCAGTCGTGGCCCATGCTCAGCGACTCCACCTGCGGAAGAGTGGTGTACGCCCCGCCTTCCTGGACGATCTGCGCCCGGAGCCAGTGCCCGGACCGGGCCCGGAACAGTTCGGCGGGCCAGTCGGCGGGGACCCGGAAGCCGATCTCGCCGTCGCGCGTCATCGCCAGCGTGCCGTCCGTGAGGCCGGTGCCGCCGTCGTCGACCGCTTCCGCCGCCGTACTGGACTCGCCCAGCGGCCGCCAGGTGTCGCCGTCCTTGTACGACCACTCCAGGCGCACCGGGCCGGCCGGGTCACCGCCCTCTCCAGGGCGTGCCAGGGTGACGGCCAGCCGGACGGTCGCGCCGTGGCGGGCCACCGACGCGTCGACACTCACGTAGAAGAACTGGCCCTGTTCGGTCTCCCCGAACGGGAACACCCCGTTGGCGCTGTCCTGGGGTGTCCGGCTGCCGATCGCGACCGCGTCGGGTGGCAGCCCTGAGGTGCCGTGCGGCATGGGCAGGTCGAGCCGCGCGCGCAGCCAGCCGGCCGAGGTGCCGTTCACGTCGTGCGGGGGCAGTTGCGGCAGGCCGGTGAGGGCCACGGTCCAGGCGCCGTCCCCCGGGGTGCTGCCGGCCTGCGCCGACTGCCACCGGGTGCCGTCCCAGTACGACCACGAGACCGGCCATGCGGCGAGCAGCGCGCTGTCCGGGGTGGCGAGGGTCAGGGTGACGTCCTTGGTGCCCTCGGTGGTCAGCACCGGGTCGCAGGCGACGAAGAACTCGTGGGGCACCGCATGGTCGCCGGTGAACGCGGCGAACGGTTCGTCGAGGCCGCCGGTCGCCTCGGCGCCGCGGTCGGCGTAGCTGTCCCGGGGGGCGTCGTCGACGAGGACGGTCACCAGCCGGGCGCGGTTCACCACCAGATCGGTCTCGGTCTCGAAGACCACTTCGTCGTCCTCGCCGTCGAGCGGGTCGGCGGCGACCTGGGTACCGGCCGGGACGAGCGCGTCGGTCCGGCTGCGTTCGGCCAGCTGGAAGGTGAGGGGTACGCGTGCGGGCAGCGGCGGCGACGGCTGGATCCCGATCAGGTTGAGGAAGGCGAGGTAGTCGCGTTCCGGTACCTGGTTGAGACGCTGCACCACCAGTTCGGCGAAGCGGGCGAAGACTCCGATCAGTGCCTGACCGGCGTCGGCGCGTCCGTCGGCGGGTGGCTGCCAGCCGCTGTAGCGCGTCGCCAGCTCGGTGGTCTGCGCGACCAGGGCCGCGCGGTCGCGGGGGTCGATGGGGGGCGGCTGTCCGGTCATGCGACGTAGAAGGGGTAGACAAGGTTGAAGCGGCTGTTGTTGGACCGCGTCCGGTAGTTGATCTCGATGAGGAGGCTGTGCCGGTCCTCGGGATCCGGTGCCGCGTGGACGTCCAGGACGTCGATCCGGGGTTCCCAGCGGGTCAGTGCCTCACGCACCGACCGGCTGACGCGTCCCGCGGTGGTCGCGTCGTTGGTGTCGAAGACGGCGTCGTGGATGCCGCATCCGAAGTCGGGCCGCATCACGCGTTCGCCGGGCGCGGTGCCGAGGATCATCCGGATCGACTGGCGGATCGCCTCCGGACCGCCGGTGAGGAGTATGCCCCGCCCGGGGTCGTCGGGGTCCTCGGGTTCGAGGGCGACCGGGAACGCCCAGCCGGTGCCGAGGAAGCCGCTGTCCGTCACGCCGGTCATCCGATCGTCACCGTGCCCGTGGCCACGACCGTGCCGTTCGGGAGGTCCTGCGGATCGTTGCAGGTGGTGGCGGGGTCTCCGGCCCTGATGGCGGGTTTGCCGTTGATCTTCACCGTGGTGCTGCCGCCTTCGAGGGTGGCCGTGTTCGACGGCTGCTTCTGGAACGAGGTGCCCGGCGGTGCGGGCAGGTGCGGCGGGGAGTTCTCCGCCGTGGAGCCGGCGATCGCCGCCGGCTTGCCCATGATGCTGACGTCGGCGCTCAGTCCGCCGTTGACGACCCCGGTGAACGGGTGCGGCAGCGGTGTCGGTGCCGGCGGTGCTCCGGGGACCATGACGATGTGGATGTCGGTGGCCGTGACCAGGTCACCCTGCTTGGCGGCGAACTGCCCCATGGAATCTTCCACCCCCATTAGTTGATGTTGACCTGGCTGCCCTTGATGTCCAGCCGTCCGCCGGACTTGACCGCGAGCGCGGACTTGGCCTGCACGTTCACGTCGGCTTTGGAGACGATCTCGACCCCGTTGCCGGTGAGCCGCAGTTTCCCGCCGGCGGAGAGGACGATGTCCGCGTCCGCGGTGATCGTGATCCGGTTGTCCTTCGTGCTGATCACGATGCTGTTCCCGGCGCTCCTGTCGACGACCTCGATGCGCTCGTCCCCCTCGGTGTCGACCAGCCGGATCACGTGCCCGCTGCGGGAGGTGATCGCCCGTACGTCGTTGCGGCCGTCGCCGTTGGTGAGGGGCGGTCTGTCCTTGCCGTTCCACAGCGCGCCGACGACGTAGGGGACCTCGGGGTTGCCGTGCTCGAAGGCGACGAGGACCTCGTCGCCGACCTCGGGCAGAAACCAGAAGCCGCGGCCGGGACCGGCCATCGGCACCGCGACCCGCGCCCAGTCCGTCTCGGCGTCGTCCGCCAGCCACGGCAGGGTCACCTTGACCCTCCCCAGTCCGTCCGGGTCCCGGTTGTTGGTGACGATGCCGATCGCCACCCCCTGGAACGGCCCGTCCGCGCGGGCGGCCTCCTGGCCCGTCGGATAGTCGAAGATCTCCGTCACGCGGCGTTCCTCCGCAGCTGGAGGGAGGTCCGGTAGTCGTCCCCCGCGGTCAGCGAGTGGCTGACGGAGGTGAGGTAGTAGGCGCCGCTGAAGAGGGTGCCCGCGCCCCGGATGTCGACCACATCGCCGGCGTGCAGCCGGGGCTTCCCCTCGCACTCGGCCTCACCGGTGATGTAGGACAGCGCCAGGTCGTCGAACTGGCCGCGGGCCATCTGGTCGGCCCGGTCCCGGTTCGGCACCGACAGGCCCGTGCTGACCGTCCCCGCCCTGCCGAAGGCCCGGTCGGCCTCGCGGGGGCCGGTGGTCGCACCGCCCATGGTGGTGGACTCCCGGCCGGCGGTCACGGTGGACACCACGGCCTGCTTGAGCGCCACGTCCCAGCCCCGCACGGAGTGCCGGCCGACTTGGGGCAGCGCGCGCAGCCGGGGTGTGAACTCGGCGATGTCGTCGCCGATGTGCAGGGTCGCCGACGGCCGGCGGCCGTGCTGCGGTGGCCGGAAGTACAGCACCTTGTGCCGTACGTGAACCTCGTACCCGATCAGCCGCGCCCGCTTCTGGAGGAACTCCAGGTCGGTCTGGTTGTTCTGCACCACGTAGTCGGGGGCGGTACCGGTGTCGGCCACCTCGGCCCGCAGCCCCGCGTTCCGGGCCAGTTGGCGGGCTATGGCGCTGTCCTTGGTGCGGGTGAAGGTCCGGGTCCGCTGGGCCCGTGCCAGCCGGTGCCGGTAGTCGTACCCGCGGACGGTCAGCGTCGGCAGCCGGTCCGTGCTGAAGGTGGGCTCCAGACCGGTGACCTCACCGGACATCACCGGGTACAGGTCGCCGCCGTATCCGAGGGAGATCACCACTTCGGTGCCGACCGCGAAGAGCCGGGAGTCGGACCAGGGGAAGGCCAGCCGCTCGGGGTCCCAGTTGTGCAGCGTCACGGTGAACATGCTCAGCGCGTGGAGATCGTCCAGGACGGTCACCGACTCCACGTCGGCGCGGGCTTCCCGGGGCAGGGGACGGCCGTCGCAGCGGATCTCCAGGGCCGGTGCGGCCTCGTCGGCGTTCATGGCAGGGTCCTCCGCTCAGCTCACCCGGGGAATGGTCAGCACCAGGCCCGGTCGCAGGTCACGCGGGTTGACGATGCCGTTGGCGGAGGCGATGTGCCGCCACTGGCGCGGGTCCCCGTACTCGGCGGCGGCGATGCCGTGCAGCGTGTCGCCGCGCCGGACCGTCCATGTCTTGTCCACGTCGGACGAGTGCAGCTCGCCCGCCTTCAGCTGCGCGTCGGTGAGGGACTCGACGAAGCTGCACGAGACGGTGGCCCGCACCGGGGTGCCGTCGGGGAGGAACAGCGTGAACCGCTCGTCGAGCTGGGTGAGCACACCGGTGAAGATATCGGAGAAGGCCCCCCAGGAGAGCGTGCACAGGGGGGGACGGTGCAACTCGGTGTCTACCTCGGCGAGTTTGGCCACCCGGCTGGTCAGCGCGGTGACGTCTGTCGCGTCACCCGTCTGGAACGGGTTGGGCGGGACCACGAAGGAGGCGGCCGTGGCCCAGGCCGACGCACCGGCCCTCGACTCGTAGGTGTCGAAGAACAACTCGACGGAGAGCGTCGCGGGTTGCATGGAGGAGAACTCCTGCTGCAAGCCCCTCCGGGTCCACTCGTTGCCCGTGCCCGCCGTCTTGGGCGCCTGCCAGGAGACCGACCGGGAACGGCTGATCTCGTGCGGGTTGAACAACGCCTTGATCGGGCCGTTCTCCTCGAAGTCCGTTCCGTCGTGGGAGATGGTCAGCTTCTGAAGACCGCCGCCGCCGGGGCCGACGCCGAGCAGAGTGCCGGCCAGGGCCGCCTTGTTGAGGGTCATCGTCGTACCCCCCGGCGTTCGGCCTCGACGGCCAGCCTGCGCATGATGCGCTGGTGCACCTGGTCCGTGATGTGCGCGACGTCCACCTGTGGGGCCTCCGGACCGGGTGACGGTGCCGTGCCGCGGTCGGCACGCGGTGGGTGGCTTCCGAGGCTTTCGGAGCCGGTGTGCGCGGGCGCCGCGGTGTGCGGGTGGCCCGGGAGGACGGGCAGCTGCGACGCGCCGGGCGCCTGCCACCCGGCCGGCGTTCCGGGTGACGGCCGGTCGTGCGGCGCGGCACCGGCCGTCGCCAGAGGTAGGGTGCGCGCGGGTTGCGCCTGCGGCCGACGTGGGGTGACCGGTTCGGGCGCCGTCGCCAGGGGTCCGGCGGCGGACGGCCCGGAGTACGACGCCGGTGCCCGATGAGCGACGACGGTGGGAACGGCCGTCGGGGCGGGCGGGACCCGGTGCGGGTCCTCGGCGGGGCGGGGCCGGGCGGCCGGAGCCGCTGTCGAGGCTGATGCCTCGGGGGCTTCCCCCGGGTGTGGCGAAGGCGCAGCGGGGCGGGACGCCACCGGAGCACCGGGGCCGCGCCCCGGTGCCGACGGACGGTACGCCATCACCGGGCCGTGCCCCTGACCGGGCGGCTTCGTCCGGACGGTGGGACCCGAGGGGCCCGCGGGCGCCTGGCCGGGTGCCCCGGGACCACCCCGCTTCGCCGACGGGCCCGGCACCCGAGGTGTCGGCGACGGCCCGGATCCCGCGCGGGCGGGCGGACGCGCCGGGGTGGCCGCAGGTGCGGCGACCTTGCGTTGGATCGTCGTCGTCCCCTTCACGGACGGCGGCGACGAGGAGCGCATGGGTGAGCCTCCGGTGCCGGGCCGGGCCCGAGTTCGTACGGCGTCCCCCGCGCCCCCCGCGTCCGTCCCCGTCCGAACCGGCGCCATCCGCCCGTCCCCGGGCGCCGTCGCGGGGCGTGCCGAGACGACCGGCGCGGACCTGGTCGGCGCCGGCGAGCCGAGGTCGGCCGAGTCCGCCCCCGCAGCAGGAGGCCCGGACGGCCCCGGCAGCGCGGGCCGCGCGTACACGATGGGCTCCGTGGCACCGGCGTGCGGCACCGGTTCGACGTACCGTGCGGCCAGCTCTGCCAGCGGGAGCCCGGCCGTCATGTCGCCGTGCCGGCTCAGGGCTGCGCGTGCCTGGCCGGGGTCGGTCACCCCGGGGCGCAGGGCCCGCCGTGACAGCCGGTGGACCAGCGTCGGGTCGAAGATCGTGTCGTCGTACATCTCGGAATTCCTGTCGGCGGTTGCCCGGTCAGCGGGCCATGTCGGCGATGCCGTGACCCAGCGCGAGGGCCTGGCCCAGCAGCGGTTTGGTCAGCCCCTCGTGCACCAGCTCCAGGGACTCGACGCCGACCTCGTCGCTGCCGGCGGTGAAGGTCGGGCCGGTCCAGCGCACGGGCAGCGCGTTGCGGAAGTTCCACCACATGACCGGGATCTGACGCCGGTCGAGCAGGGCGATCGTGCCGCTCTTGCGCTGGATGACACCGCGGGCGGTGTTGTCGTACCAGTTCCACAGCGAGCTGACGGCGGTCAGGCCGTGCCGCAGCACCAGATTCGAAGGACTGGCCGCACCGGGGAGCTGGTGGGTGAAGCCGTTGACCCCGCCCTCCCGGTAGGACTCCATCTCGATCTGGCTCTCCAGGCCGCTGACCTCGGTGAAGCCGCCGACGAGCAGGCCCTCGATCTCCACCGCGAAGTTGAAGGTCGGGAACGGGTCCGGCAGGCGCAGGCCGGTCCAGTTGCCCACGGCGGCGGTCGCCCAGCTCAGGCCGAGCGGAATGCCGGTCGATGTCATCGCCGTACTCCTCCTTGTTCGTTGACCCGCTCGTTGATGCGGGCGATCTCGGCGACCCAGCGCTGCCGTTCCCGGTGGTCGAGCTGCATGATGTCGTGATAGGGCCAGTGGAAGTGAAAGGCCACGTACGCTACTTCCTCGTGCAGCCGGTCAAGGGAGTAGCGCGTCATCCCCCCAGGCCGGGGGGCTCCACTTCGAACGATCCGTCGCAGTGCGGGCAGTCCACCTGGAGCCGGGAGTGCCCGTTGACGTTGATGCGCTGGTAGAAGTCCTGGAGATAGGCGAGGTCGCCCGAGTACAGGTTCTCCACGGTGTGGGTGTTGATGTACTCCAGGCTGCCCAGCTTCGTGATCACCCGGGTCAGCAGGATGACGACCAGATAGCCCGGGTTCGACCGCACCCGTGGGTCCTTGATCGGCTCGATCTCGTCCAGCGCGGTGGACATCCGCATGGTGCCCTCGCGGTGCACCGTGCCGTCCGGCGTGACGAGACCGTGCGGCAGGGTGAACGGGAACTCGGCCGGGCGGGCCCGGGGGGCCTCGGTGACGCCGCCGCCCGCTAGCTCCACTGGTCGACCTCGATCCGTTCGCAGGCGAGGACGATCTGCTCGACGGCGATCTCGTCACTGGTCGCGTTCAGGCTGGGGCCGGTCCACGACTTCGGCCAGCACTCGAAGAGGTTCCAGGTCACCCGCGGCCCACCCTGCTGGTCGAGCAGCGTGATCGACACGTTGTGCCGTTCGACGGTGCCTTTCATCACCCGCTGGCGCCATTCCCACAGCTTGCTGTCGTTCGTCACACCGCGGCTGAGGGTGATGTCGCCGTAGCTGTTCAGACCGGGGATCTTCCGCGGGGCCAGGTTGGCGTCCGTGCCCTCACGGTACTCGGCCTGGTTCTGGCTGCTCTCCAGCCCGGAGCACTCCCGGAAGCCCGCGCGGGTCATTCCGTCGAGCTCCACCGTGAAGTTGTAGCCGAAATAGGGGTCGACCCTGTCCACCACCGCGTCTCCTTCTTGTCGAACCATCGGCCGATCTTCTGGTCGACCTGCTGGTCACCGCTTGTCACCGCTTGCCGCTGTGTGCTGAGGCCGTTCACGCCGCGTCGACCGTCACACCGCTCGCGCCGTGGATGACGCGAACGGTGATGAACTCGGCCGGCGCGGTCGGGGCCACACCGATCTGGGTCACCACCATCCCGGCTTCGACGGCTTCCGGGGTGTTGGTCTCGTGGTCGCACTTGACGAAGAACGCCTCGGCCGCCGTCCGGCCCTGCAACGCGCCACGCTGGAACAACTCGTCGAGGTAGACGGTGAGTTCGCGCATGATCCGCACCCACAGCCGTACGTCGTTGGGCTCGTGGACCAGGCCCGTCATGAACCGCTCGATCCACCGGCCGATGGTGCCGACCAGGCGCCGGGCGCTCACGTCCCGCCAGGCCGGATCCGTGGCCAGGGTCCGCGCGCCCCACACCCGGACACCGCGGCCGGGCAGCGCCCGCAGACAGTTCACCCCCTGCCCGTACAACGCCCCCACCTCGGCGGGGGTGAGACGCACCTGCAGATCGACGACGCCCTCGACCTCCGTGTTGGCGGGCGCCCGCTGGACGCCGACCCGCTGGTCGCCTGCCGCATACAAGCCGGCCACGTGCCCGCAGGGCGGCAGATGGCGCAGCAGTCCGTCCCCGCCGGGCGCCCACAGCCAGGGGTGGTACAGCGCCCCGAAGGAGCCGTCGGCCCCGGTCAGAGCCGCGCACTGTTCCCTGATCCTCGTCGTGTCCGTCGTGGGGACACCGTCGAGCAGGGCGAACCGGTCGCCCCGTTCCCGGCAGTGCCGCAGCAGCACCCGCTGCTGGGCGAGGACCGGTTCGAGGGACCCGACGGTCGGCCACGGCACCGTCGTGACGATGTCGGGGGCGCACACGAGGTCGGCCTCGTCCGCCACGCCCTCCAGCGCGTCCAGCGCGGCCTGCAGCGCCACGGTGGACGGTTTCGACTCGTCGAGCCGTACGACGTGGCACAGGAGCCCGCCGTTGTCGAAGAAGCCCCGGACCGCGTCGGCCAGGAATCCGCCCGGTGTCGCGCCGTAGGCGGCCTCGAACTGCGGCCACAGGGTGAGCCGTTGCGGTGTGCGAGGCCCGGTGGCCGCCCGGCCGAGGAAAACGGGCACCCCGGTGAGGAAGACCGGGGCCGGGGGCGGGAACACGTCCTGCCGGATGACGCCCGGTATCGGTGGCTGGGTCATGGTCTCGTCCGGTCGTCCGCCGTTACTGGATCCCGCCGGCCCACTGGCTGATCCGGAACACCACGAACTCGGCCGGGCGTACCAGGGCCACTCCGATCTCGACGACCAGCTGGCCCGCGTCCCGGACCGCCGCGGGGTTGACGGTCTCGTCGCAGCGTACGTAGAAGGCCTGTTCGGGGGTGTTGCCGAGGAGCGCGCCGGACGACCACACGGTGGTCAGGAAGGCGCCCACGTTGCGGCGGATCTTCGACCACAGTTCCGGCGCGTTCGGCTCGAAGACCGCCCACTGGGTGCCCTCGTCGATCGACTCCCGCAGGAAGTTGAACACCCTGCGGGAACTGATGTACCGCCATTCGGCCTGCGCCGAACCCGCCATGGTGCGGGCGCCCCAGACGGTGATGTTGCCGTCGAACTTGCGGATCACGTTGATGCCGTTGGGGTTGAGCCCGGCCTGTGCCTGCTTGCTGACCAGCTTCTCCAGGCCCAGCGCGCCGCGGATCACCTCGTTGGCCGGTGCCTTGTGCACACCCCGTTCGGTGTCGACGCGGGCGTAGACCCCGGCGAGGTGGCCGCTCGGCGGCTGGTACACCGGGTTGCCGTCCGCGTCCTTGGCGCCGACGTCGATCCACGGGTAGTAGATCGCCCCGTAGCTGCTGTCGCGGGTGCCTCCCTGGATCGTCGACTTGGTCAGCTCGGTGGTCTGTCGGCCGTCGAGGATCGCGAAACGGTCCTGGAGGTACTGGTTCTCGCAGTGGTCGAGGATCGCGCCCTGCACGGCGTCGCTCACCGCGCCGGGGATCGCGACCAGGGCGATCTCGTCGATGGCGGTGAAGGTGTCCAGGGCGGCGATCAGCCTCGCGTCAAGCTGATCCGCGCTGGTACCGGCGAACGTGGGATCGGTGGCGGCGACCGTACCCGCCTCGGGATCGGTGCCGGCATCCGTACCCGCGTCAGGGTCGACGCCTGCATCCGTACCGGCGTCGGAATCGATACCGGCATCGCTCTCCGCGTCGGGCGCGACCCGGGTGATCCAGCAGCGGCCGCCGCCGTTGTTGAAGAAGCCGTAGACCGCGTGGGCGAGCGTGCTGTTGCCGGACTGGATATCACCGAACAGGGTCTTGAAGGTCTCCCAGCCGTCCACGAGCCGCGCCTGGCCGACGGGGGCCACCGTGGCGAAGTCGGCGGGCTCGGGGGTGGTGCCGTCGGACTTCAGCCCGGACCGGCCGGGCAGCAGCGGCATCGTGACCGTGTCGGCCACGACGCCGACGAAACCCGCGGTGCTGGTTCCCACCCCGGCGATCGGTTTGATCGCCGAGGGGACCTCTTCGACGTACACGCCAGGCGCCAGATACTGCGGCATGTGTGGGATCTCCCCCTCGTCATGACTCGTGGTCAACGCCGTGGCCGACCCTGAGGACCGTCTCGGTCACCTCGGGTCCGACGTCGGTGGACTCGAAGACGTCGACGCTGAGCGTGACGCTGTAGTGCAGGATGGCCTTGGGCCGTCCGCCCATGGCCTGCCAGAACTCGCCGATGCCCTGCAGCTGGCTCTCGGCGTTGATCCTGGCCGGCAGCGGAGCCGGCTGCTCGGCCAGTTCGCCCCGCAGGTAACTGGCGGGGATCTCCCGGTGGCGCAGCAGCACCTTCATCACCGCGCCGAGCAGCCGGTGTTCGTCCTGCGCCGGGTTGGGCGCGCTCTCGTTCGGCCAAGCGGTGATCAGATAGGAGCACAGGATCCGCGCCGGTGCCCGCTTGCGGGTGACCATGCCGGACTCCTGCCGCGTGTTGTCCCACTGGTTGGTGCGCAGTTCGTGGTTCTCCCGCACGTCGTACAGGAAGAAGGCGACCGCCGGCAGGGTGACACCGGAGGGCGGGAACTGGTCGTCCGGAGTGGCGAAACTGACGGTGATGCCGGACAGCGGAAGCTCGGCCTCGACGAGCGCGGCGAGGGTCGCGTCCAGATCCTGGAACATCGCTTCTCCTCGTCTCACGTTGCCGCTGTGCCGATCGGCTCTGAGCGACAGGTCTATCCGGTGGGCGTACTCCGATCGTCTGCCGGACCGTCTGCCGACACGTCTCACGGGATGTCCAGCTGCGATCGATGACGTCGTGACGTGGCGGCTCACCGATGATCGTGACGCAGATCATGTTGCTGGATGCGGCTGCGGGTTCCCACCGTTCCGCGGACGGCCCGGCGCGCGCCCGCGGGCCGGGCGTGGACGCTCACCGCACATCGCTCTGCTGGAAGCGGCGAGACGTGCCGTCGATCGTCTGCGGCGCCGTCGTGGCCGGTCCCGCAGGTTTCACGCATCCTGTCGGATGCGCTGCTCGACCTGCTCGGTGCGGAAACACCCGCCCCCTGACCGGCCCGGCTCCCTTCCGGCGGCAACCAGGCCGAGCGGGACCGGACGGGTCAAGGCACAGCAGAAAATCTCCGGATCCTGGCGGCCCCTGGCCTGCGCGAACACTTCGCCGGACCTCGGTCGACGAGGGACGGGACGGGTATGGCACACCCGGATGAGGGATGTGCTCCCAGGATTCCCCGTCCGCACTCTCCGACGGGTCGGCTCATACTTTCCCCTTCGAATCCTTTTTCCCCTTCGGATCCTTCCCGAAAAGCGCGGAAAGCATGTCCTGGTTTTTCTTTTTCCCACGATTGGCCATCTTACCGATCGTTTCAGCCTCGGCGTTTCGGCCAGCTTTCTCCTTATCCGCACCCTTCAGACGTTCCTTACGGATTTTCGCGAGAGCCTCTTTCTGCTTCCGCTCAATTTCCGACTGACTCTTCTTCATTTGGACGGCCCTATCATTGAGCACCTTCGACAGCCCTGAAGCCCACTCACTGGGCACCCTGACCCGAGCCTTGCTCAGCTCCGTCCGCGCATCCGTTTCGAGCTTTTTCACTCGCCCGGCGAGAATCTTGCCATTCTTGGCGAGATTATTGAGATACCTGAATGCAAAGTTTCGTTTGAATTCTCGACGAAAAGTTACACCGGCTTCCTTCAGGTCCCCTTCGGGAACCCATCGACCATATCGCGGCTTCTGCAGCTCCAACTCCATCTCCGCGAACATGCGGTTTTCAGCCCCGGTGTCGACCTTGTCGCTTTCCTCACCGATACCCTTTGTGTCGATAATCTCTCTCACAAGTCGCCACAAATCCTCGGTACTCCGCTTATGCAGATCAGCTATGCCCAGGGCGTCCGTCACCTCCTTCGAGAAGTCGCTCTCGACGGTTCCGTACGCTGTCCGGAAGTTTTCCCGAGTGAGCTCGGCAACGCCCTCCGGAGCGGTCTGCCGATTCTCGTTCGTCAGCACATTATGGAATTCTACCAGGAATTTGTCGACCGGCTCGCCGATCTCCATTCCCAGCATCTCACGCTGCCAGAAATGACCGAGTTCGTGCTTCAGGATCTGATCGAACGAGAACACCAGCCCCTCGTCACCCTTCACCCCGAACCTCGGCGATTCAGGTTGGGCAATCAGAAGGACACCGCCACCTTTTCCGACCTCCCATTCATCGTTATGCTTCAAGTAGAGGGCGCCTCCGTTCATATCGACCAGATCGATAGCATATTTCATTTCCGACTTTCCGATCTTGTTGACCGTCAGTTTGCCGTACGCGCTGTTCTCCTTCAAGAACAAGACGTCGTCGCCATAGTTATCGAAGCAGCGACTGGCATCTTGGCCGTCCGCCACCAGAACCACTAACGGAAATACGTTGGCCTTGTCGTCGGCGGGCTTTCCGTGGATCTCCCCGTACTCCTTCAGGTAGTTCCGCACGTCGTCCTTGACCGAGCGCTGGACCGTCGGAAGAGTCTGTCGAGGTGTGAGCCTCCCTGCGCGGGGCAGTGCAGCGCCCTGCTGGACGGTGTGGGTCAGCTCGTGCCCCAGCAACGCGTCGCCCCTGGCGCTGCCGGGGCGGTACTCGCTGCGACGGACGAACACGTCGGCGCCCACCGTGAAGGCCCTGGAGCCGAGCTCGCTGTTGAGTCGGTCGGACTCGGCGCCGACGTGAACGCGGACCCCGCTGAAGTCCGCCCCGGACACCCGTTCCATCCGCTCGCGCACGCCCCCCGGAACGGGCCGCCCACCGCCACGGGCACGCGCCACCGCCCGCTCCACGGCAGGGTCCGCGGCGCCGCCCGCCGCTCCGTGCACGTGCTGGGTCGGCTCAGCCGCCCGCCGTACCTCCTCGGGCGCCCGCTGTGCCTCCTCGTACGAGGGCCGAGCCGATGTCTCCATCGCCACGCGCGAGATCCGGTCGGCCTCACGCTCCAGCGGGTCGTCGACCGGGCCGACGTTCAGCTTGGCCTGGATGACGCCTCGTACGCCGCGGTTGCCATAGCGGCGTTGCAGGTGCAGCAGCCCGTCGCGGGGGTGCGCGGGTCGGCACTCCTGCGACACGGGGTCTTCGGCTGCGGTGGCCGGGGCCTTCCGCGCCGGTGTGACCTCACTCTGAGGGGAACGCATGTGATGCATCCTTTCCGGTGGTGGTGCCGGTGCCGAACTCTCCGGTGGTCAGGATCTTGCCCATCTTCTGGTACTCGCGCCGGGTGGCCCGCAGCAGATGCCCCATGGACACCACCCCACCGTCCGCGGCGGCAAGAAAGGCGCCGGCAAGGGCGATGTTACGGATGCTGCCCCCCGGCAGATCGATCTCCCGGGCCAGCAGGCCCATGTCGAGACCGGCGTCCAGGGGAGCCTCCTTCGGCCATACCTGCTCCCAGATGCGGCGCCGGTCCTCGACGCCGGGGACCGGGAAGTCGATGGTGGCGTGCAGGCGGCGGATGAACGCGTCGTCCAGGTTCTTGCGCAGGTTGGTGGCCAGCACGACCACCCCCTCGTGCTGTTCCATCCGCTGCAACAGGTAGCTGGTCTCCAGGTTGGCGTACCGGTCGTGCGCGTCACGCACCTGGGAGCGCTTGCCGAACAGGGCGTCGGCCTCGTCGAAGAAGAGTACGGCGTTGCTGGTGGCGGCCTCGGCGAAGATGCGGGAGAGGTTCTTCTCGGTCTCGCCGATGTACTTGCTGACCACGGTCGACAGGTCGATCTTGTAGAGGTCCAGGCCGAGTTCGTGGGCCAGGACGTCGGCCGCCATGGTCTTGCCGGTACCGGACGCCCCGGCGAACAGCACGGCCAGGCCCCGGCCGTTGGCCAGCTTCCGCTCGAAACCCCAGGACTCGTAGACCAGGGCCCGATAGCGCACCTGGTTGGCGATCTCCCGCAACTGCTCCATGCGGTCTGCGGGCAGCACGATGTCGTCCCAGCCGTAGTGCGGCGTGATCTGCTGGGCCAGTTCGGCCAGCTTGCGGTTGGACTGCAGACGGCACGCCGCGTACAGGTCGTCCTGGGACACCTGGGGCACGCCCGGTGCGCGGGCGTGCGCCAGGTTGCGGGCGGTCGCCGCGGCGTCCTGGATCTGACCGCCGGTCAGCCGGAACTTCCCGGAGACGGCCGCCAGGTCCAGCGCCGACCGGTCCGGCCCGTCGAACCCGTCCAGCCCGTCGAGTGCGGACTCCCAGATGCGCAGCCGCTCGCCGTAGCCGGGCGCGGGGAACTCCAGCCGTACGAAGGTCATGCCCTGCGGCGGGTCGGCCGGCTCCCACGCGGTGTCGCCCGCCAGGAACGCCGGGGCGGGGTGGGCCGCCAGCGTGGACAGCAGCAACGACAGCCGGGGGCGCGCCTGTTCGGCGAGGAGTGCGTCGGCGTTCTCCCAGTACGTGACCGCGCCCTGCAGCCGTGCCTCCCGGTCGACCAGGCCGACCAGTGCCGTGAACTCCTCCATCGGGCGCTCCGCGAGCAGATCCGCGGACACCACCAGCAGCGCCGCGTTCCAGCGCCGGGCGCAGGCGGCCGCGGCACTCTGCTTGCCGACGCCGTAGGGGCCCTGGCAGTAGACGACGAGGCGGTCGTCGGCGTGCTCGCTCAGCCGGGCCAGTGACGCGCCGAACTCCGCCGGGAAGTGCAGGTCGTCGAGCGTTCCGGTCGGCGTGACGAGCCGCGCGTACGGCCGCAGTGGGTCGGTCGGCTCGTCGTCCTCCAGCAGGAATCCTGCGACGCGCGGGTCCAGCCGGATGTTGTTGCCCAGCAGGGAGTGCGTCGGTGTCGCGGACTCCTCCGTGAGCGTGATCAGCCGGTGCCGGACCAGCGGCGCCGACGGTGTGAACCGGGTTCTCATGGCGGCCCGCACCGCCGGGTCGGCGCCCAGCATGTCGAGGGCGAGGCCGACCGTCGGCAGCCGCCGGGTCAGGTCGTCATGCAGATAGCCGTACAGCCGCTCGTAGCGGCGGTCGATCTCCGGGGCGAGGCACATCACGACGACGTCGATGTCCACCGGGTGCAGATCGAACAGCCCGGCGAGGGCCACCAACCGCAGGCCGACGCCGTCCCGCACGCTCTGCGCCACGTGTTCGGCGATATCCGCCGACAGCCTGTCCAGCTCCGCTTCGGTTTCCGGGTCCCCGTCCACGGGTGGCGTGTTGCCGAGCGTGCCGTCCAGCAGCGCGTCCACCTCGGCGTCCGTGACGTACAGCGCGGAGAGTTCGTCGGCGGATTCGCCGTGGGAACGCCGGGCGCACCTGACCTGTCTGCCCAGCAGAATGTTGAGGCGGGCGAGTTCGGCCAGCAGATGGTGCGTCGAATCGGTGTAGCCCGAACCGCCCATGGTGTCCCGCCCCTCGTTCCGGTGACCCCCGGCCGGTCCGCGCCTCTGGTCAGCCATGCCGCTCGGAGTCCGGCTGTCCGAGCCGGACGAGTCGATCGACTGTAGCCGGACAGGATCGACCGGCGCCGTCTCACGCCGGGACGGGGACCGCTGGATCGGGATCGCGCCCGTGGGCAACGGCTCCGGCCGTTCACGGAAGTCGCCGGGACCGACCGTGTCCCTCACCTCGCACACCGGCCGTGTGGCCACCGCCGTCCGTGTGACCACCGCCGTCCGGACACCGCCCGGCAGGATGTCCTCGGCCCGGTCGGCCCGGATGTGCTCGTAGAGGACCGTGGTGTCCGCCGAGGGCCCCACCCCGAACTCCCGGTTCACCACCGATGTGCACCGCTCGTACTGGCGGAGCGCGGACGTGCGGTCGCCGGCGGCGTAGTGCAGCCGCATCAACTGTCGGTGGGTGTGCTCCCGGGCCGCGTCGTGACGCAGGACGGCCTGCCCGAAGCCGACCCCCTTGGCGTAGAGTCCGCGTGCCTCGCAGTGGCCCATCAACTGGTCCAGCATCGCCAGATAGGCGTGTCTGAGACGGTCCCGCTCGTGGTCGCACCAGTCGTGGTACCAGGTGGCGAGGAGGTCTCCGCGGTAGAGGCCGAGCGCGTGCTCCACCCTGTGCGCCTGGTCGTCGGAGAGGGCGTGCCCGGGGGTGTCACGGACCTTCGCGTAACTCTCCTCGAACGCGTCCACGTCCAGCCAGCAGGACGCGGCCGGGTTGATCCGGACGCAGTGGGGATCGACGACGACGAGTTCGCGTGCCTCTTCTCCCGCCTCTCCTGCCTCGCCGTGCTCGTTCGAACGGTCCTGCATGGTCGTGTTGAGCCGCCACAACGTCTGGCGCAGGTACTTTCGGGCGGCGCCGGGCTCGAAGTCCGGCCACAACAACTCGGAGATCACTTCACGGGTATGAATGCGGTCTCGGTGAATCAGTAGGTATCCGAGCAGCTCAAGGGCTTTGCCCGGTGGGGCGGTCAGTGGGTGCCCGGCCCGCTGGAGCTCCACCTCGCCGAACAGCCTCACCTGTAAGCCACGCACGCAGACTCTCCCTCACCAACCCACACCGGCCTGCCTCGGCCGGCGCTGTGACGCCGTCAGCGCGGCGCACGGACACACTCGCCGCCGACGGCTTCCCTTGCGTTCACGCGATCTGGAAGTGCCCTGGAATTCCCGGTACTTGACTGGGGGAACCGGCCTACCGGCCATCCGTTCCGGCTGCCGAGCAAGCCCCAGTCATGATGGAGTCCGGACATATGTGATGATCAATTCACAGCTCTTGCGCAATACCATGACTTCCTGACCATGTCCGAGTCAAGTCACCTGTCTCCAGGAGGTGTTGAGGGCACCATGCGGTGGGAACCGTCGTGGAACGGCACACGGCACTCCCGGGGTAGAGAGCCGTTCGTCTCAGGAGGAGCCGTGTTGCCGACGCAGCCCGCGTTCGGAAGAAGAGTGCGCGACCTCAGACGTCGTGCGGGTATGTCGCAGGCCGAGCTCGCCGGGCCCGAGCTCTCCGCGAGCTACGTCTCGCTGCTGGAGAACGGCAAACGCGTGCCGAGCCCGGAGGTCGTCGCGGAGATCGCGAAGCGTTTGCGGGTGGCTCCCCGCTCCCTCTTGGGGGAGGACGCGGGTCTTCCGGCGCCCGGGACCGGCCCCCTGACCTCGGATGGCGGCAGCACGGCCGGCACGGGACGGACCGACCTCGTCGGGCTGCTGTTCAGGGCGGGAAGGGACGAGGAGGAGGGCGCCTCGAAAAGGGCCGCCGAGCAGCTCACCGCGTTCCTCGACGAGCACGGGGACGGCCCGCACCGGGATCTGCTCTGGGAGGTCCGCTGGTCGCTGGCCCGAATCCACGGCGGGAGCGGCCGTGTCGAGGAGAGCCGGCTGCTGCTGCGCCACCTGCTCGACGACGAGTACACCAGGTCCTCCACGGAACGACTGGAACGCGTCGCCCGGCGTCTCGCCGAACTCGGTCTGCGCAACGGCAGCCTCGTGGACGGTCTGCGGTTCGCCCAGCTCGCCTGGACGCTGGCCGAGCCCCATCAGGAGGCGTCCGTCGCCGTGCGGGCGGGCACCGTGCTGGTGAACGCCTGCGCCTGGAGCGGTCACCAGCGCTGGGGGCGCGAGGTGGCCGACGCGCTCGTCGCGAGGATCTCGGACGAGGTTCCCTGGCAACAGCGCAGCGCGGCGTACCGGGAGTCGGCCCGGCTGTGTCTGCTGACCGACGACTACCCGCAGGCGCGGATCTGGTTCGAGTGCGCGCTGCGGCAGATCGACCCGCAACAGGACATCAACTCCTGGGCGGAGGCCCAGTATTACCTGTCGATCGCCGAGTTCCTCGTGGACCAGGGCCTCGACGAGCGTGCGGCCGAACGGCTGACCAGGGCGCGGCCGGTGATCGAGGTACTCGGCCACACCAGCATGCTGGTCCACCTGGCCGTGCTCGAAGGGCACCTGGCCCTGAGGCGAGGCGAACACGAGCAGGCCCGTCTGATGGCCGACGCGGCGGTGGACGCGGGGCCCTGGCCCGCCGTGCACGAGGTGGGGGTGAACCTGTTGTGGACGGCGAGGATCTACGCCGCGCTGGGGGACACAGCCACCGCCACCACGGTGTACCGGCGAGCGGCGGAACTCTGCGAACAGGGCGGCACGATGCATTTCTGCGCGTACGCATGGCGGGAACTCGCCGAGTTGACAGCCACGCGGTCAGTTTCACATGACAGGCATGACTGACACGCCGTCGCACATTGACAGATCCACCGCCGCTTGTCGTCTCAGCGGTGCTCTGGGTTGTCGGCGCCCGGCCGGCAGCCCGCGTCCCACTCCGAGCGCTGGTTGCCGTGCGCGGGGACACCTCCGGCGCGTTTGAGGAGGGCGGCGATGTGCATGAGGTTCCAGGTCATGAAGGAGGTGTTGCGGTTGGTGAAGTCGTTCTCGGGGCCGCCCGAGCCCGGGTCGAGATACGAGGGCCCGGGGCCGGCCGCGCCGATCCAGCCGGCGTCCGCCTGGGGCGGGATCGTGTAGCCGAGGTGCTGAAGGCTGTAGAGGACGTTCATCGCGCAGTGTTTGACGCCGTCCTCGTTGCCGGTGATCAGACAGCCGCCGACCCGGCCGTAGTAGGCGTACTGGCCCTGGGAGTTCAGCAGCGAGGAACAGGCGTAGAGGCGCTCGACGACCTTCTTGGTCACCGAGCTGTTGTCGCCCAGCCAGATGGGTCCGGCCAGCACCAGGATGTCGGCGGCCATCACCCGCTCGTAGAGCGCCGGCCACTCGTCGGTGGCGAAGCCGTGCTCGGTCATGTCCGGGTGGACGCCGGTGGCGATGTTGTGGTCGACCGCCCTGATCTCGTCGGTCGTCACTCCTTGCGCGTCCATGATCGCGCGGCTCTTGTCGATCAGCCCCTGGGTGTGGCTGAGCTGCGGGGAGGGTTTGAGGGTGCAGTTGACGTAGAGGGCGGTGAGGTCGTCGAAGCGGGGCGGGGTCGCGTTCATGGCGGGCAGCGTCTCGCGCGCACGGCGTTTTGTCCCGGTCCGACGCGCCCGGAACCTCTTACGGAGCGGTGACGTGCCCGGCGGGTCACGGGATCCGGTACGCCCGGCGCCCTAGCGTGGCCGTATGCGTGTACTGGTCACCGGCGGTGCCGGGTTCATCGGGTCCCATGTCGTCGACGTGTTGCGGGAGCGCGGGCACGAGCCGGTCGTGTACGACGTCCGGGAGGATCCCGGGGCGGACGTGCGCGACCCGGCGGCGGTCGCCCGTGCCCTGGTCGGCGTCGACGCGGTGTGTCATCAGGCGGCGATGGTCGGGCTCGGCGACGGGGTCGCCGATGCGGCGGAGTACGTCTCCCGCAACGACCTGGGCACCGCCGTCCTGCTCGCCGGGATGGCGGAGTCGGGGGTACGGCGTCTCGTGCTGGCCGGGTCGATGGTGGTGTACGGGGAGGGACGGTACGAGTGCCCCCGGCATGGAGTGGTGCGGCCGGGCCCGCGTACGGTCGGCGATCTCGACGCGGGCAGGTTCGAGCCGCTGTGCCCGGCGTGCGGGGAGGACCTTGTTCCCGGCCCGGTCGGGGAGGACGCCCCGGCCGATCCGCGCAACGTGTACGCCACGACCAAGCTCGCGCAGGAGCACCTGGCCGCCGCGTGGGCCCGCTGCACGGGCGGGTCGGCGGTGTCGTTGCGCTACCACAACGTGTACGGGCCCCGGATGCCCCGCGACACCCCGTACGCCGGTGTGGCCTCCTTCTTCCGTTCCGCGCTCGCCCGGGGCGAGGCCCCGCGCGTCTATGAGGACGGAGGGCAGCTGCGGGACTTCGTGCATGTGCGGGACGTGGCCTCGGCCAACGTCGTGGCGCTGGAGGCCGGGTCGGCGCCGGGGGCGCTCACGGCGTACAACACCGGCAGTGGCGAGCCGCACACCGTCGGCGAGATGGCGCGGGCGCTGGCCGCGGCGCACGGTGGGCCGGCGCCCGTCGTGACCGGCGAGTACCGGCTGGGCGACGTCCGGCACATCACCGCGGACTCCTCCCGGCTGCGGGACGTGTTCGGGTGGAAGCCGGAGGTCGGGTTCGAGGAGGGCATGGCGGAGTTCGCGCGGGCCGGGATGCGGGGTGCCTGAGCGCTGCGCCGGAAGTGCCGCGGTATGCCGTCCGCCGTCTGCGGCGCCGTCGTGGCTGGTCGCGCCGTTCCCCGCGCCCCTTCAGGGCGCCGCCGAACCGTTCTGGACCGGTGGTGNCACCACCTCGAAGCGGCAGCCGCCGGGAATGTTGCGCACCGTGGCCCGACCCTGATGCGCCTCCACGATCCCCCGGACGATGGCGAGGCCCAGACCCGCGCCCGCCGGGGGCGTCCGGGCGTCGGTGCCGCGCCAGCCGGTGTCGAAGACCCGGGGCAGGTCCTCCTCCGGGATACCGCCGCAGCCGTCCGTCACCGACACCACCACCCCCTCCGGGGAGCGCTCGGCGGCGACCGCCACCGTGCCGTCGGCGGGCGTCCGGCGGATCGCGTTGACCAGCAGGTTGCCCAGGACCCGGCTCATCTCCCTGCCGTCGACCTCCACCGGCACCGCCGCCACCCGGTCGCCGACCAGCCGCACGCCGTGCTCGCGGGCAAGCGGGTCCGCACCCGCGAGAGCATCGCCGATCAGGTCGTAGAGCGAGATCCGGGAGGGAGTCAGCGGGAGGGTACCGGCGTGGATGCGGGAGAGCTCGAAGAGGTCGCCGACCATGCCATTGAGCCGTTCGACCTCGGTGCGGATCTGGCGGAAGTAGCGGCGGGGGTCGGCGGCAACGCCGTCCTCCAGGGCCTCCGCCATGGCGCGCAGCCCGGCCAGCGGGGTGCGCAGGTCGTGCGAGATCCAGGCGACGAGCTCCCGCCGGGAGGACTCCAATGCCCGCTCACGCTCCCGGGATTCGGCGAGCCTGGCGCTGGTGGCCGCGAGTTCACGGCTCAGCGCGTCCAGTTCGGCGGTGGCCGGACCGTCTGGGGCGACGAACGGGCCGTCGGAGAACGAGCGGGCGGCGACGGCGAGTTCGCGGCTGCGGGCGACGACCCAGCGACCCAGGAGCAGCGCGGTGGCCAGGGAGACCACGGCCGCCATGGCGACGACGGTCGTCACCACCGTCAGGTCGTGCGGGGAGAGGAACATCGCCCACGCGACGGCCAGCGTGCCCGCGAGCATGGCCAGCACACCGACCGCCGCAACCACGGCGAGCGAGGCGGTCAGCGAGCGGCGCCGGATCAGCCGCAGCACGCCGGCTCCGGCGAGCCCGGTGACGGCGGCACCCGCGAAGGCGTACGAGGCGATGAGAAGGGTGTCCCGCACGGTCACTCACCACCCGGTTCGAAGCGGTAGCCAACGCCCCACACCGTCTGGATCAAACGGGGCCGGGCCGGGTCGTCCTCGACCTTGCCGCGCAGCCGACGGACGTGGACCGTCACGGTCGACAGGTCACCGAAGTCCCAGCCCCACACCTCACGCATCAGATCCTCCCGACTGAAGGCCTGCCCCGGGTGCCGCAGGAAGAACGAGAGCAGGTCGAACTCCCGGAGTGTGAGAGCGAGTTCGGCGCCGTGTTTCGCGGCTCGGCGGGCTGTGGGGTCGAGGGCGAGTCCGGCCGCGCCGAGCGGACGCGTTCCCGTGTCGGGGCGGGAGCGGCGCAGGACGGACTCCACCCGCAGCACCAGTTCCCTCGGGCTGAAGGGCTTGGTGACGTAGTCGTCGGCACCGACCTCCAGCCCGAGGATGCGGTCGTCCTCGTCGCCGCGGGCCGTGAGCATGATGACCGGCACGGGTCCGTGGGCGCGCATGCGACGGCACACCTCCAGTCCGTCCATGCCGGGCAGCATCAGATCCAGGACCACCAGGTCCGGCCGGTGCTCACCGGCCCGCGCGAGGGCGGTGGGGCCGTCGTCGGCCCGGTCCACGAGGTAGCCGGCCCGGCCGAGGTATCCGGTGACCACCTCGGCGACAGTGGGGTCGTCGTCGACGACCAGGACCCGCGCGGAACGGTTCCCGGTTCCTGCCCCCAGGGGCTCGTACGGCTGCTGCATGCCTCCAGCGTGGCACCACGCCGTCCCGCACACCGTCCCCGGACACCGCGCGGCCCCCGACGTCCGCGTTTCGTAAGGAGCGGGAGCCCGATATATACCGTTCGTGTTCGTAGGGTGAAAGCCGTGACCCTCTCACCACCATCAGACGTCGACGTTCTCCTGCCCTGTCTGAACGAGGCCGAGGCCCTGCCATGGGTGCTCGGGCGGATCCCGGACGGCTGGCGCGCTGTGGTCGTCGACAACGGCTCCGCCGACGGCTCGGCGGAGATCGCCCGCGCGCTCGGCGCGACCGTCGTGCACGAGTCCCGCCGGGGGTTCGGCGCCGCATGTCACGCGGGGCTGACGGCCGCCACCGCCGAGATCGTCTGCTTCTGCGACTGCGACGCCTCCCTCGACCCGTCCCTGCTCGTGCCCTTCGTCGACGAGGTCCGCTCCGGCACGGCCGACCTCGTCCTCGGGCGACGCCGCCCCCGTGCCCGCGACACCTGGCCCGCACACGCCCGCGCGGGCAACATGGCACTCGCGCGCCTGCTGCGCCGCCGCACCGGCCTGCGTCTGCACGACCTCGGCCCGCTGCGGGCCGCCCGGCGTGAGCCGCTGCTGGCCCTCGGCCTCACCGACCGGCGCAGCGGCTACCCGCTGCAGATGGTCGTGCGGGCCGCCGACGCGGGCTGGCGGATCGCCGAGCGCGACGTGCCGTATCTGCCGCGCTCGGGCGCCTCGAAGGTGACGGGCACCTGGCGGGGCACCTGGCAGGCCGTACGGGACATGAGCCGTGTCCTCCAGGAGACCCCGGCCGGCGAGGGGAGCGCACGGTGACCACGCTGCTCGTCATCGCCAAGGAACCGCTGCCCGGCCGGGTCAAGACCCGGCTCACCCCGCCCTTCACACCCGAGGAGGCGGCCGGGCTCGCGGAGGCGGCCCTCACCGACACCCTGTACGCCGTAGCCGCGGCTCCGGCCTCGCGGAGGGTGCTCGTCCTCGACGGCTCCCCCGGCCCCTGGCTACCGCCCGGCTTCGAGGTCCTCCCCCAGTGCGCGGGCGGGCTCGACGAGCGGCTGGCTGACGCGTTCGGGCGCTGTGCCGGCCCGGCACTGCTCATCGGGATGGACACTCCTCAGGTCACACCCGGCCTGCTCGGCGTCGACTTCTCGGACTGCGACGCGTACTTCGGCCCTGCCGAGGACGGCGGCTTCTGGGCCCTCGGACTGGCCGAACCCGATCCCGCGCTGCTGCGAGGAGTACCCATGTCGACACCCGCGACCGGAGCCGTGCAGCGGGAGCGGCTCGTCGCCGCAGGGCTGCGCGTGCGGGACCTGCCGCGTCTGCAGGACGTCGACACCGCCGCCGACGCCCACGCGGTCGCCGCCCTGGCCCCGCGCGGCCGCTTCGCCGCTCGCCTGGCTCAGTGCCCCGCGGCGGCGGGCCTCCGATGAGCACCACCGTCCCGCCCTGGGCGGCCGCCGACTCCTACGCCGCCGCGCTGCACGCCGGACGCGGGCCCCTGTTCCTTCGCCGAGCCGACGGCTGGCTGCTGCCGCTGGAGGTGGAACGGTGGTGCGCGCGGGCGGACGCGGTCGACCGGGACGTACTGGACCGGTGCGAGGGCACGGTGCTGGACGTCGGCTGCGGACCGGGGCGCTTGGTCGCGGAGCTCGCCGCGCGCGGCCGGACCGCCCTCGGCATCGACGTGAGCGAGGCCGCGGTAGAGCACACGATCCGGCTCGGGGGCCAGGCGTTGCGGCGCTCGGTCTTCGAACCGCTGCCGGGTGAGGGCCGCTGGGGCACGGTCCTGCTGATAGACGGCAACATCGGCATCGGGGGCGACCCCGCCGCGCTGCTGGAGCGAGCGGCGCGGCTTCTGCGACCGGGAGGTCTCCTCCTCGCCGAGACCGCTCCCGTGGACGTCGACGAACGCGTTCACGTCCACATCACCGACGCCGGCGCCACCGCCGGGACCCCTTTCCCCTGGGCCCGGCTCGGCACGGCCGCCCTGCTGCGCCACGCGCACGGCTGGAAGCGGGCCGGTCAGTGGACGGCCGGAGGCCGCGACTTCCTCGCCCTGCGCAGCCGAAGCGCCAGCAGCAGCGCCGAGCCCACGAAGAGCACACCGGTGATCAACAGCCAGCGGGCGAGGAAGCCCTCCGGGGACAGTCCGGTGCCCAACCGGTAACGCCGGTCCACCATCCCGCTGATCAGCGGGAACCACACCAACAGGAGCAGCCCCGACAGGGCTGCCGGGACCCGGACGTACATCGTCAGCCCCCGGCGGCCGAACGCGCCGAGACCGCCTGTGAGGGCCCGGTCCGCGGCCGCGTACAACGGCAGCAGCACGAGGTCATGCAGCAGCGCGGCCCCTACGATCCACAGCGCCACGCCGAACCAGTCGTCCGCGAGGAGGCGGACCCCCGCGTAGGCCGCGAGGACGAACGAAGCGGCGAGCAGGAGCAGTTGGAGGGGGCTGCCGATGGGGAACCGGGGCGGGCGCATCACAAGTCTCCGAAGGTCAGGCGGGCCACCCACTTCGTGTTCAGCACGCCGGGCGCGGCGGGCACGATCACCCGGGCCGGGTAGCCGTGGTCGGGGGACAGGTCCTCGCCGTTGACGTACAGGGCGAGCAGGGAACGCGGGTCGGCCACCTGGTTGGCGCGCAGGGCCGCGCGGCGGAAGGCGCCGTGCCGCTGGAGGGACTCGACGAACACGTCCGGCGGGTCGCCGTCGTACCCGACGAGCGCGGCGAGGTCGCGCAGCCGCACCCCGCGCCACCACTGGTCGGACGTCGACCAGCCCTCGACGCAGGCGATCGGCAACGCCGAGCTGTGCAGGGGGAGTTCGGCGAGTTGCGAGCGGCTGAGGCGGACCGTGCCCAAGCGTCCTGTGACGACGAGGCGCCAGACGTCGTCGTCCGTCTCCGCCGCGTCGATCCCGGCGTACGCGGCGGTCTTGTTGATCTGGAAACCGTTCGGGCCGCCGCCGGGCTCGGCCCAGCCGTGCGGTGCGAGGAGGGCGGTGCGGCGCAGCGCGTCGGAGTTCTGCCCCACCATCGTGGCGAACAGCAGCAGCGAGCCGCCCCCGACGAACCACAGGGCGCCGCGCCGGGAGACGGTCGGCTCGGCGGGGTGCGGGGACACCAGGTCGTCCCGCTCCTCCCGCGCGTGCCGCAGATTGCGCAAGGCGGTGGGCGTCTTCAGCAGCGCGTGGGCGACGAAGGCCGCGAAGAACACCCAGGCCCCGTAGAAGTGCAGCGGGTAGAAGGAGCCCGGGAAGACGTAGTTCAGCTGGACGTTGAGCACCCCGGTCACGAACTCGAACAGCCCGCCGCCGACCAGCAGCAGCAGGGAGATCCGCTCCAGGGCGTGGGCGAGCGAGCGGGCCGGCGGCAACGCGAACAGCTTCGGCACCACCGACCACAGCTTGGCCAGCAGGACGGGGATCAGGGTGATGCCGAGGGTGACGTGGACCCCTTGGTTGAGCCGGTACAGCCAGGGCGGGTCCGTCGGCCAGGAGAAGAGGTAGAAGCCGAGCATGCCCTTGTCCGGGGTCTTGTCGTTCACCGGCGACAGGTCCGGGTTGTACGCGGCGTACGAGACCAGGCCCGTCACGAACAGCACGGTGACGCCGACGAGCAGGACCAGGCCCAGCACCGACGTGAACCAGGGACCGCGCAACGGGCTGCGCCAGAAACGGGGGGACGTGGGGAGCCGCGGATCGTCTCGCATGAGCCGACCGTAGGCCCGGACACCCCCCACAAGGGTGCCGCGACCTGTGACGAAACGCTGACGTCCGGCACGGACGGCGGTCCGCTCCCCATCGGTCGGCCTAGCGTTCCCGTGTGACCCACACCCTGCCCTCCGCCGAGCCGCGCGCCCCGCGTTCCGGCGGCCCCTCCCGCGCCCTGCGCCGTGACCTGTACGCCGCAGGAGCCGCGGCCCTTCTGGTGACGGCGGCCGTACTGATCGGCCGCCACATCCAGGACACCGACCACACCCTGCGCGTCAACTGGCCACCCCTGCTGGCGTCCTGGGGACCCCACCTGGGCCCCGGCACCCCGGCGGCCCTGCTCGTCGCGGCCGCCACCGTGGCCTACGGCCCCGCCCTCGCGGCCCGTCTGCCCTGGCAGGCCCTGCTCGCGGTGGCCTGGGGCACAACCCTGGCGTGGACGTTCTGCCTCGCCCTGATCGACGGCTGGCAGCGCGGCATCGCCGTGCGGCTCACCACCCGCAACGAATACCTCCAGGTCATCGACCGCTTCCACGACATCCCGGCCGCCCTGCGTGACTTCACCCACCACATCCTGCTGCACTCCCCCGACAACTGGCCCGCCCACATCGCCGGCCACCCGCCCGCCGCCACCCTCACCTTCGTCCTGCTCGACCGGATCGGGCTGCGGGGCGGAGGCTGGGCCGGTATCTGGTGCATCGTCGTCGGGGCGACGGCCTGCGTGGCCGTGCTGGTCACCGTCCGCGCCCTGGCCGACGAACGCCTGGCCCGGCGCGCGGCCCCCTTCCTCGCCCTGGCGCCGGCGGCCGTGTGGATGGGCACCTCCGCGGACGCGTACTTCGCGGCGGTCGCGGCCTGGACCGTGGCGCTGCTGGCCCTGGCCGTCACCAGGCGCTCCGTGGCCGCCGCCGTGGCATCGGGGCTGCTGTTCGGCCTGACCTGCTACCTCTCCTACGGCCTGACGCTCATCGCCCTGATCGACGGCGCGGTGCTGTGGCTGGGGCGGCGCGGGGTGCGGGAACGGTCGGTGTTGCTGGTGGCGCTGCTGGCCGGTGTGGCCGTCGTACCGACGGTGTTCACGCTCGCCGGGTTCGACTGGTGGGAGGCGTACCGGCTGCTGACCACCCGCTACCGCCAAGGAGCGGGCGGGGTGCGGCCGTACGGCTACTGGGTGTGGGCCAATCTCGCCTGCTCGGCGCTGATCACGGGCCTGGCGACGGCTGCGGGGCTGCGGCGCACGGGGTCCGTCCTGCTGCGGCGTGGCTCGGCGGAGGGTGGGCCTCTTCGCCTCGCGCTCCTCGTGACCGCCGCTCTGCTCGCTCTGCTGGTCGCCGACGTCTCGGGCATGAGCAAGGCGGAGACGGAACGCATCTGGCTCCCCTTCGCGATGTGGCTCCTCCCGTCCTGCGCCTTTCTCACCCACCCCCGCGCGTGGCTCGCCGCCCAGGCAGTGCTCGCGCTCCTCCTCAACCATCTGCTGCGCACCGGGTGGTGAGACCGGTCCAGGAGACGGAAGGTGAGGGTATGGGCATCGACGTGACGGCCGAGCGGATGATCCCGGTGCCGCCGGAGAGGGTGGCCGGGTACGCCATGAACTGGCGGCACGACGCCGAGTGGACCCAGGGCATCCGCACCGCCGAGCTGACCCGGGAGGCGGACGGAGGCGGCTTCGGCGTCGGCGCCGAGGTGACCCGTACCGCGTACTTCCTCGGCCGTCGTATCGACTATGTGCTGCGGGTGGCCGCCCATGAGCCGCCCCGGCTGCTGGACATGGTCTCGGTGGCGGGCCCGATGCCCATGCACGTCACCTACGCCTTCGAGCCCCACCCGCGCGGCACCCTCGCCCGCATCCGCGTCCGGGGCGGCGAGGGCGGCCTCTACCGGCTTGCGGCACCGCTGCTGGCCCGACAGGTCCGCGGCAACCTGGTCAAGGACCTGCGCGACCTGGAAGCGCGACTTGTGGAACAGGTGTGACCTGCGGCGACGGCATACGACGCGGGGCAGGTTTCGGCGGGTCCGGGACCTGCGCACCTCTCGATCACCTCGTGCGGCCGCGCGTGCCCGCTCGGTGTTGAGCCGCCCGTCGGCCCTCCTGCGATCCGCCGACACGCGCACCATCTTGAGCGCCGCGCCCTCCACGGCCGACGTCACGGACAGGATCTGCGGCAGCGCCCGGAGCGGCACGGCCCGCACCAGGCAGAAGTGGCCTCGGACAGCCCGTCGCGCACCTTGGCGCCGCTCAGGGCGAGTAGATGCACGACCGCGTCCACGGCCACCGGATCAGGATGTTCGCCATGCTCCGCGCCCCAGGAGGGAGGAGAGTGCGTGGCTGGTCCGGATTCCGCTTCGTGTCACCCGCATCGTACAGATTCGTTGCAGGCAGGGAGCCGCCCCGTTCATAGCGGGCTGCCCGCATCTGCTCGTACGCGTTTCGCCACCCCGGTCACTCGTACTCCCGCGCGAGAAAAGTCCCTGCGGGCAGCGTACGTGGTGCCCGCAGGCTGCGCCCGATGGTTGGGTTGATCACACGCACTGTTGACACGTACGGGTCATTGTTCCGGGCAGGGCTCGCCCGAGGACCGCGGAAGCGTCATGGCGATCCCCGGCGACAACCGAAGGTGGGCTCAATCGCCGGACGACTGCCCTCGGCGTGGAACCTGGGGCGACATCGCGGCCTCGGCCTCCGCTCTGGCGTCGCTCACCGCGGCGGCAGCCTGCTTCCCGGCCTCGTCGGCGGCCGCCGCGGCGTCGAGTGAAACCGTCGAGCCTGCGTCGAGTTCCGGAACCCGGCCTGCCCGCGAGGTGTCGTCGGCGTCGACGGTGCCATCTTCCTGGGGTCGCTCGGGTTGCGGAGAGGCCGCCGTCGACTGATCACCGAACGCACGGGTGACGGTCCGAACCGCCTCGGTCAGCTCTCCCGGGATCACCCAGAACGTGTTGTTGTCACTGCTCGCCAGGTGCGGGAGCGTCTCCAGGTACTTGTAGGCCAGGACCTTCGGGTCGGCGTTGTTGCGATGCACGGCCTGGAAGACGAGCTCCACCGCCTTCGCCTCGCCGTCGGCCCGCAGGATCATGGCCTGTTGCGTGCCCTGTGCCTCCAGGATGTCCTTCTGCTTCGTGCCTTCCGCGGTGAGGATCTTGGCCTGCCGCTCCCCTTCGGCGTGCAGGATGGCCGCGCGCTTGTCGCGCTCGGCCCGCATCTGCTTCTCCATCGCCTCCTTGATGGTGTGCGGTGGATCGATGGCCTTGATCTCGACACGGTTGACGCGGATGCCCCACTTGCCGGTGGCGTCGTCGAGGACGGCGCGGAGCCGGGAGTTGATCTCCTCACGCGAGGTGAGCGTCTCCTCCAGGTCCATGCTGCCGATGACGTTGCGCAGCGTGGTCACGGTGAGCTGGTCGATCGCCTGCAGGTAGTCGGCGACCTCGTAGGCCGCCGCCCGCGGGTCCGTGATCTGGTAGTAGAGCACGGTGTCGATGTTCACCACGAGATTGTCCTCGGTGATCACGGGCCTGGGGTCGGAAGAATAGACCTGCTCGCGCACATCGAGTTTGGTGTTGACGCGGTCCGCCACCGGCAGAACCAGGTTCAGGCCGGGTTGTAGCGTCCGGCGGTACCGGCCGAACCGCTCGATGTTGTAGCGGCGCGCCTGCGGAACGATCCGCACGGCGGAGGCCACGAGGAAGACAACAACGATGGCCGCCACAAGTATGGGGATGACAACTGGATCCACAGTGCCTCCGTCGCTATGTGTTCAGCCGTTCACGGAAGGAGCTCACGGGGGTAGACGATGGCCGTGGCACCCTCGATCTCCATGACGTCCACCAGCGCTCCCGCCGGGATGACCAGACTCTCGTCGAGGGCTCGGGCGGACCACTCCTCGCCGGAGAGTCTGATCAGACCGCGGGTCGCCGTGACCTCCTGCATGACCTCGGCCCGCTTGCCGATCAGCGCGTCACTGCCCTCGCGGGTGAGGGGCTGCTGTTCCATGTGTCGCAGCGCAACAGGACGGACGAGGACGAAACCCGCTGCCGCCGCCAGTGCGAGAGCCACGAACTGGCCGAGAAGGCCGACACCGACGCCCGCGACCACAGCGGCGACCAACGCTGCGCCCGCCAGCAACCCGAAGACCAGTGTCAGGGTGAAGAACTCCGCGACACCCAGCGCCGCGGCAGTGAGCAGCCATACGAACCACGGCATCGAATCGCCCTCCTCTTGGGGCCCTCTTTACCAAGCTACCCCCCGTGACGCCGAGCGGAACAGTCAGGCGAGCCGCAGTCCGCCGAAGGCCGAACGACTGCCGTGATCACGCACGTCGTGAAGACGATCAGGGATCACGCATCCGTCAAGGCCACGACAACGGAACAGCTGGGGCGGTGACGCAGGGAGCGGCACCCGCACGTGCCCCACTCACATAGGCGGTCGTACAGCAGGTCGCACCAAGCCCCGGGACGAAGAGAGTGTCGGCCTGGACGAACCCCTCCATGGCCCCGGCGAAGGCCCGCGGCATCGGCGAGACGAGGCGTCCGGCCGCGGGCCGACCGACAGTCCGCGCGACGGCGCCCACAGCTGGGACTGCCTGGTACTCCCCGCCGTCCACAACCCGCGACGCGCATGGCACGTCAGAACAGCCGCCGCCACCAGGGGAGGGGCTGCACCAGACGTCCCTGGGTGCCCCACCTTGGGTGATCAAGCGCGGGGGCGGGGCGGGCCGAATGCATCGTGCCCACCGCCTGTGAGTCCAGGGAAGGCAGGGACGAGTGGTAGTCGATCACAGGCAGCCCGTCCGGCGGAAGTCGTGGCGGAGCCGGGGGGTACACGACCGTCGGTGGGTAACACCCGGACCGGACCGCCTCACCGCATCGAGGCAGACAGACGTGTCGTGCTCCCCTGCGACCGAACCACTGGTGCTTACTTGAGGGCATGCTCAGCGGAGTTCGCGCCCTTGTCCTCCCCGCCTCACAGCGCCGCTCGCTGGACGAGCTGACGCAGGACCTGGACCTGTCCTCGGGGGACACCAGGTCCAAGCGCTCGGCCTTCTGGACAATGCTGACGCTGTCGTCACTCATCGCGGCCGCCGGGGTCCTGACGGATTCGACCGCCACTGTGATCGGTGCGATGATCATCGCACCGCTGTCCACGCCGATCATGGGCATCGCTCTGGGCTCGGTGCAACGCCGGCGGATCGGAGCGGTCAGGGTCGTCCTGGCCGCCTGCGCGGTGGTGATCGCGGTCGGCGTGCTCTTCACCCTGGTGCTCCCCGACAACTACGACCTGCTCTCCAACAGTCAGATCTCGTCACGGACGTCACCGGGACTGATGGACCTGGTCGCCGCCCTGGCCACCGGCTTCGCCGGCGCGGTGGCGCTCGCCCGACGAGACGTCGCCGCCGTACTGCCCGGGGTCGCGATCGCCATCTCCCTCGTCCCCCCACTGGTCGTGGCCGGAGTCTGTCTGGGGCAACTGGCGGGATCACTCGCCCTGGGAGCGCTGCTCCTGTTCGTGTCCAACTTCTTCGCCCTGGTCTTCGGCGGCATGACGATCTTCGCCGCCCTCGGCTACGGCACTCAGGCCGACAAGGCCGCCGAACGGCCCACGCGCCGTACCTATGCCGCCATGGGCCTGCTGTTCGTAGTCGTGTTCGTACCGCTGGCGGTCAACACCGCGCTCACGCTCCTGATCAACTCCTGGACCAACCAGGCCAAGAGCACGGCGGAACAGTGGCTCGACGACACTCCGGGGGCGTCCGTCACCAGTGTCGACATGGCGTCCCGGACGATGTACATCCATGTCCGCGCGCCTGGAGACCTCCCGCCGGTGAAAGCTCTTCTCGCCCGTCTGGAGGGACGGATCCCGGACGGCATCCCGATCGTCGTGGACACCGCCCGGGGCCGGCGCATCGACGCTGGAAAGGTCGGCGGCTGAGCGTCGTACGACACTCGGGGCCACCCCGGCGGGAGCACCGCCGACGTACCGAGCGCTTCGGCCGACCCGCCGCGGCCGGTCCGCCGTTGACTCGGATTCAATTGCCCTGGTGGTCGGCCACACGATCGTACGGAGGGCAGGACGCCGGCCCCTCATGTTTCCCGGACGGACCCGCCTCAGGTGCCGACGCTGATCAGCCCTCGTGCCCCAAGAGCGCCGACCGAGATGAGCCGGCCAGGGATCCGGACCGACACGGGGATCGACGTCGATGTTCTGAAGGGGGTCGCCCCCTGCCGCATGCGGGCAGTTCAGGCTCGCAGCCACAGACGTCCAGGGCAACGCCGATGTCGCCGATCGGCGTCACGGCTCCACCAGATCGGCGGCGAGTTCGGTTCGCCAGTGGACGGACATCCGCTGGTGAAGGATCTTGGCGGCCGCGACGGGGATCGGCAGCTGTATGAACGCCCGTAGTGCCTGAGTCGCGTTCTCCCGTACGGCCCAAGCGCTGAGGTCCTGCTGGGTGAGGTGTCCGGGATCCCCGCGCCACGCGGGCTGCACCATCTGGCGGGCCACCCAGGTCTCTGCGGCCAGGGTGCGCATCCGCATGTCCAGAGGATCGTCGTGGGTGAGCGAAACGGTCTTGCCGCGGCGGATGGTCTCCAGGGCCGCCGTCACCTCCTCGTACGTGTCGACGCGGGTCTCCGCCGCCAGCCGGACCAACTGTGCCGTGACCGCTCTGCGCAGCCGGTGCGGCGGGGTGCGTTCGACGAGCTCCGCCAGGTCGAAGCCCCGTACCCGGGACACGGGTCGGCACTCGTCCTCACGGAAGTCGTCCAGGACCGGCAGCAGCAGGGCGCTGCTCAGCTCCGTGGCCGTGTCGTCCTCGGGGCGGTAGGTGATGCCGAAGTCCTTCGCCAGGTCACTCAGGAGGCGGGCGTACGCCGCAGTGGATCCTGGCCAGGGGTCCACACCGTGGTGTCGGGCCGTCTGTCCTCCGGGCAGCCGGACGTGGTCCTCACGCGGCGACTGGACGCTGCGTGCGGCTTCCGGGCGCTCTGCCCCGTCCGCGGTGACGGTGACACACGCCTCCGGCCCGCGCTTGGTCAGGGCCACCGCGCGGGTGCCGGCGGACAGCAGCCGCAGTACCTCCGGCCGGGTGAACTGGGCGGCGCCGGTCTCCTGCGTGGCATAGGCCCACCCACCCACGGCACCTACCCGCACCAGCGGCCGGTACGCCGCCCAGGGTGAGTCCGCCGTCTGTCGCGCTCGCTGCCGGTTGCGCGGCCGGACCGTGGCGGGGACGGCGTCCAGCCGACACAACAGCTCGGCCGGGGTGACGCCCTCCACGAAGACCACGTCCGGCTGGTCCGGAGGCGGTTGCGGGTGGGTGTGGGCGATACGGACGAAGGCGACGATGCCGGTTGCTCCTCCGTGCGCCGGTCCGGTGGGAACGATGTCGGGTGCGGCAGCGGCAGGAGGCTCCTGTTCCGGTTCGGCGGCCGCGGCGGCCAGGGCCAGCGGGGACACCGGGTCCGGGATGACGGACACCTCGTCCTCCCAGAGCAGCACGCCATCCACGGCCAGGGGCACGCGGCCGTTGAACATACGGCTGTTCTCCAGGGCGTCCGCGAAGTCGGCCAGCACGTGCCGGAGCGACGGCCATGGAGTGAAGGAAGGGGCGTCCTCGTCGAAGTAGCGGCCCACGCGACCGCGGTTCGGTCCGGCGCGGCAGGTGAGAAACAGCCCGTCGGAAGACTGCCAGCCGATGCCCAGCGTGATCAGCAGCCACTCCTGGCGCCAGAAGACCGCCAGCTCCTCTTCCTCGTCCTCTACCTCGGCCATACCGGCGCCGACATCGCGCAGGAACGTCGTGCTCCTCACGATGTCGGCGACGCCGGAGGGCGGCCCGTAGTACGCCAGTACCGGCGCTCCCTCCTGCAGTTCCACTCCGTCGTGACAGCGCAGCGACGCCACCAGGTCGGCGGGGAAGTCGACCTGGAGCGCGCGCTCGGCGGCTTCGATCTCCTCCGTGGATGCCGGAGGGCACAGCCGGGCGTGGCTGAGGGGAGCGTGCCGGGCCAGCCAGAGGTCGATGCGGGCCCAGGACTCTTCGACGGCGGGGATGCTCATGGGACCGGACCCTACGGCTCGCCACTGACAAGCCGTAGGGCGCGAACTCGCCCAGTGCCGCCCAGGTCCTTCCATACCCGCACCGGATTGTCAGAGGTGCCTGGCACACTGCGGAGCCATGTCCTCGAACGATCGTTTTCGCACCACGACTCCTCGCGCGCTGCGCGACCCCGTCACCCTGAGTACCCGCCTGGAGGCCGTCCCCACGGAACCGCGCACGCGTCCCCTCAACGAGTGGGTGGAGAAGCTGCGCGAGCGACTGGGCGACGGTGAGTCCGTGCCGTGGTTCGACCCCGCTTCCGGAGGAGTCGAGGCCCGCAGCCTGTTCCTGCTGGAGGCACCGGGCCAGAAGTCCGTCGGCGAGGAGGCCGGGCTGCGCCGGACGGGCAGCGGCATCATCTCCGTGGACAACGACGACCAGACGGCGCAGAACTGCTGGACGCTCCGCTCCGAGTCCGGTCTGCCGTACCAGGAGTCCCTGCACTGGAACATCGTGCCGTGGTATCTGGGCAGCGCCGATCGCATCGCCGCGCCCGGACAGACGGAGATACAGCGCGCGGCGCCCTTCCTGCACGAGGTGATCTCGCTGCTCCCCGCACTGGAAGTGGTCGTGCCGATGGGCCGCAAGGCGCAGGCCGGCTGGGCGGCGTACCAGGCGCGGTACGCGCCCCAGGTGCACACGCTTCCCACCTGGCATCCCAGCCCTCGGGTGTTCGCCTCCAGGCCGGCTGCCCGCGACGAGATCCTGGAGGTGCTGCGCCGGGCGGCGAAGCTGCTGGGCACCGCCTGATCGTCGGGGCGGCGCGGCCCCTCCTGGCCGCGCCGCCCGCCATGTCATGTCCGGGGTGTCAGGTCAGGGGCGAGCTCCCTTCCTTCCCGCGTTCGTCGCGCCCGCCGTCGTCTGCGGAAGGCGAGGACTCCCCCGCTCGCCACCCCGACTATCGCCGCCACGAGAGCGGCTGTCGCGGTGGTGGGGTCGAGCCCCGCCACGGTGTCCGACCTGTCCACGGCGCCGGGTGCCGGCAGGTCGAGGTCGGCGCACTCGGACGGCGGCTCGGCCGGCCCGGTCCCGTCCACCGCTTCGAACTGGAACGCGCTGGACTGAGTGTCACCGTCTGCGGCGGTGATCCGGTAGCTGAGGGTGATCACCCCCGTGGGCAACGGGGTGACCGCTGCGCAGGCGGTTCCGCCTCCGGTCACGATCGGCTGCCCGACCGCGAGAGCCGTACCGTCCGGGCCGACCAGACCGATCTCGGGCGCGGCGCCCGACTTCAGGTCGCTGAACGTCAGGGCCACGACATCGGTCCCGGTGGCGACCCTGGCGCCCGGCGCCGGGGTGGCGTCCTTCAGCGCGGTGTGGGCGTGGACCGGCGCGCCGCCGCACAGCAGCAGAGCACCCGCGCAGCCGAGCGGGCCCGCCGCCCTCAGAAGTCGAAGTCCGCGCATGTGATCCGGTTGTCCATCGCTTCGGTGGGGTGGACGACGACGGCGACCGCGCCCTCTTCCGTCTTGCGGGAGTTGTTCACGGTCGTCATGCCCTTCCCGGACTTGTCGGCGGTGAACATCAGGTGGATCTCGTTCGGGGGCGTGGTGGCGCCGCCCTTCTCGAACTGGAAGTGCTCCCCGCCGTTCTCTGCCGAGCAGTGCTGGGCGTGCAGGTGGGCCATGTAGGAGGCACCGGGTTCGAGGCCGGTCAGGGACACGGTCACGGTGGTGCCCTTCGAGCCCTGTGCCAGCCAGGCGGTGCCCTCGACGTCGTCCAGGCCGGGCGGGCGGGTGTCGAGCAGCTTGAAGGCGCCCTTCACCACCGTTGCTCCGGGGATCTTGTCGGCCGGAGTGGCGGAGGGATCCCCCATCGCCATGTCGGACATACCGTCCATGCCGTGGGCGGAGGACGAGGGCGAGGGCGAGGATCCGGTCTTCGCGGAGGCTTGGTCGGACGACGCGCCGCCGCAGCCCGACAACAGGAGGGCGGTGGTGGTCAGCACGGCGCCGACCACGGCGAGGCGAGGTCGCCGGTGGGCGGACAGGGGCGGCCTCGGACCGCTGGACGCGGGCGCGGAGATGTCATGAAGCATGAGTGGAAACTCCCGATCGGTGGGCGGGCCACGGTCCCTCGCGCGGACGCGGCTGCGTCGACGGCCGTCGAGCAGGCACGCGTCGGGCAGAGGAGACACATGGACCGGAGCGAACGGGCCGACACCGCGAACTGGCATGTCGGCCACGCGTCTGCCCCGGCCCTGTCCTGTCCCGCGAACGGAAGGGAAATCAGCCGAGAGGCAGACGGAGAACTACGGATCCGATGCCCGGCGGCGGCCCTCTGCGCACCACCGCATGTCTCAACAGGGCGGGGCTGCTTCGCGATGTCTCCGCCCAGTCCTCGCATGCCCACGGCGTGGGCGCCCGGAGTTCCAGTGCGGGGTGGGCGAGCACACCACAGATCCGCCGCAGCGGCGTGAAGAGCAGGGCGGCGAGGGCCCGGCTCACCTGATGGGCCGCTGCCTCGCCCCGCCAGAGCCACAATCCGCACACCAGCGCGGCCAGTAGATGCGCCAGGAGCATCCCGATTGAGCCCTGTCCGAGGACGGTCGCGTGGAGCATCGAGCCGGCGGACGTGCCCGCCGTCCCGGGATGATGCATGACCGGACCGGAAGCCGAATGACCCATGTCCATGACCAGCCCGGAACGCGAGAACATCCGCGCGTCCATGACTGGCACATGACCGGCCGTCCCCACACCGCCGGGCCCTCGGGTGAGTGCGTGGGCCAGGTCGAACACCAGGTGCAGCAGCGCTTGAGCGGCGACGGTGACCCCGACCACAACGGCTGCACGACGCTCCCGGGCGGTCAGCCACCAGCCCTGGGCAGCCGTCAGGGCGAGCCCCGAGCCGACCGCCCACCACGGCAGGACGTCACCGGACATCAGCGCGTGTCCCAGCGCCGTGGTCGCCACACAGACGGCCGCGAAGACACCGGACCGCAGCAGGCGCAGGACACCGGGGCTCTCCACACGCCATACCGAGCGGCCTCCCCGGCACGCTGCGCCGCGGTGGCACGTGCGGTACATCCGGCAACTCCTCGAACCGATGGGCTTCTGGTTCCATACGAACGAGACTCCGGTCCCGTTCACGCCGGTGCGCGACACACGGCGAATCGTCCGTGTGTACGTCTACGAGGCAGAGTTGTACGCTGCAAAGGTGGTTGGGGACAAGTATTTCTTCGGGCAGTACGAGCTGGACACCACTCGGATCCAGCTCCGGCGATCAGGTGAGCCGGTCCATGTGGAACCGCGTGCTCTGGACCTGTTGTGTCATCTCGTCCGGCACCGGGACCGGGTGGTGCCGAAGAACGAACTGCTGGACGAGGTGTGGGGGGACCGCTTCGTCAGCGAGGCCGCCCTCACCACGGCGCTGCGGACCGCGCGTCTGGCCGTCGGCGACACCGGCAGTGCGCAGCGGGTGATCCGCACCGTGCACCGGCGCGGCTACCAGTTCATTGCACCGGTGACGGCCGGGGAGCCCGACTCGGGCCGAGGACCCGTGGTGGTGGGCACCACGGCCGACGGTCCCGGCGACGCCGCCCATCAGACGATCCGGTTCTGCCGGACCGACGACGGCGCGCGCATCGCGTACGCCTCCGTGGGTTCGGGCCCGCCCTTGCTCAAGGCGGCCAACTGGATGACCCATCTCGACCTCGAGTGGACGACCCCGCTCTGGTCGCACTGGCTCAGCGGCCTCGCGCGCGGGCGCCGGCTGATCCGCTACGACGAACGGGGCTGCGGCCTCTCCGACTGGGTGGTTCCGGGGTTCTCGTTCGACCACTGGGTGGACGACCTCGAAACCGTGGTGGAGGCGACGGGGCTCGACCGCTTTCCGCTGCTCGGCGTGTCACAAGGTGCTGCGGTGGCGGTCGCCTACGCCGTACGCCATCCGGAACGGGTCAGCCGGCTGATCCTCGCCGGGGCCTACGCCCAAGGACGACAGGTCCGGGCGCAGGGTGAGGACGAGGCGCAGGAGGCGGCTCTCGACCTGGATCTGGCACGGGTGGGGTGGATACACCAGGACCCCAGATTCCTCCGGGTCTTCGCCTCCCAGTTCCTGCCCGAGGGCACACCGGCGGACTGGGAGGCGTTCACCGCGTTCCAACGCCAGACGACCTCGCCCGCCAACGGGGTGCGCTTCCTTGAGGAGTTCGCCCGTATCGACGTGTCCGACATCGCCCATCGGGTGACCTGCCCGACGTTGATCGTCCACTCCCGCGACGACGAGCGTGTGCCGGTGTCACAGGCCAGTGAGCTGGCCGCGCTCATTCCCGACAGCCGGCTTGTCCTGCTCAAGAGCCGCAATCACCTCCTCACGGCCTTCGAGCCGGCCTGGGACGAGTTCCTCGCCCACGTCGACGCCTTCCTGGCCGAGTGATCCCGAACGGTCCGCTGAGGGCGGCGCCCTCATGTCCCCCTCAGGAAAGCCTCAGACCTCCGTCAAGCATCGGCCCGGTGGCCGGCCCGATGCTTGAGAGGTGCCGGGCGGACCGGGAGCGGCAAGAGCCCGCGACGGCCCGGCGCTCACCTCAGACACGGGACACGAAAGAGAAGGACGGACCATGCGCATCACCAACACCAGGATGTCCGGCACGACGCGGACTCGTCGGGGGCTGGCGCTGCTGATCGCCTCGGGAGCCGGGCTCGGCTCCCTGCTGCTGGGCACGGTTCCCGCACAGGCGAACGACACCACCAAGCAGGTCTCGGCCGACGGCCAGTCGGTCGTGTTCGCCACGAGCGACAGCAGCCGCAACGTCAGCGGCAGCGTCGAGTTCACCGTGAACGCCGACGGCAACTGGCAGATCACGGGAACCGGGCACAACTCCAACCTCCTGGTCCGCACGATCCACTGGACCTGCGACCTGACCTGGGACGCGGCGGAGGTCTCGCACGCGACCGGGAAGAAGGCCGTGCCCGGCAAGAAGACCCGCACCGTCAGCTCGGCCGCGTACGACCCGGACATCCAGGCGGACTTCGCCGACATCGCCGACCACGGCAGGGCCGACTGCGACATCGTGATCGGCTGACCGGAACGGCCTGGCAAGACCGCCGGACACGATGAGATGACGAGGGCCGCCCGGTCTCACACCGGGCGGCCCTTCGCGCGTGCCGGACGACGGCGGCGGGAGCTGCCCTCCGGACTAGTCGGCGAGGAAGGTGTCGAGATGGGAGAGGAAGGTGGGCCAGGCGGGATCGGCCGCGGTGAACAGGTGGTTGCGGCCTTCGAGAAGGATCAGCCGGCTGTCGGGGATCAGAGAGGCCAGTTCCAGGGCCTGGGAGACCGGGACGCGCGCGTCGTCGCGGGAGTGAATGATCAGCGTGGGGCAGGTCACGCGATGGGCTATGTGGGAGACGTCGATACGGGCGAACTCCTCAATGAAACGGAGCCCGTTGGCCGGCGAGGTCGTCTGGCGTTGGTAGGCGGCGAACGCGTCCCACTCCGCGGGCGTGGAGTCGGCGAGGAACTGCGAGGCGAAGTAGCGCAGGAAACTGCTGTCCTGGGAACGCCATCCGGCGCGGGCGATGTTCAGGTCCACTTCCGCGGCGTCGCGCTCGGCGTCGCTCCGGGCCCGGATCAGCTGTCCCCGGGCGTAGGCCGCGGTGAGCACCAGTCGGCTGACCCGCTCGGGATGGCGCGCGGCGTAGGCGACCGCCACGGCGCCGCCCTGTGACACCCCGAGGAGGGGGAAGCGGTCGAGGCCAGCGGCACAGACCACGGAGTCGAGGTCGTCGACCAGGTCGTCGAGGGTGAAGCCGACCAGCTCCCATTCGGAGAGCCCGCAGCCCCTCTCGTCGTAACGGATGAGCTGTCGACCGCGGGTGAGGCCGTCGAACCAGTGGGCCCACATCGGGGTGGTCCGGTCGAGGTCGAGGTGGGTCATCCAGTTGGCGGTCTTCACCAGGGGCGGACCGTCGCCGGTGGTGGCGTAGGCGATGCGGGTGCCGTCGACGGACCGGCAGAACCGAATGACCTCGTGGTCCGCCTCTGTCGCCGTCGTGCCCGACACGGCGACGGGCGCGGCGGGCGGAGCGGCGGAGGCGACCGTGGCCTGCCCGACGAACTGGTAACCGCGCCGTCGCACCGTGCGGATGAGGTCCTGCCGTGCGCCGGTGTCGCCGATCGCCTGGCGGGCGGTGCGCAGGCAGGTGGCGAGTGCGGCCTCGCTGACGGCGCGGCCGCGCCCCATGAGGCCGATGAGCTCCGGCGTGGGCACGACGCGGTCGCGGTGCCGGACAAGATGGCAGAGCAGATCCACCGCTTGGGGCTCGACGCGGACCTGCTGTCCGTCGTGGCTGAGCCGACGGCGATCCGTGTCCAACTCGTACTGTCCGAAGAGATAAACCGCGCCGTCCACACCACAGACTGTATATCCGGCGTCTGTCCGCACGGGAGCAGGCCGCGCGGTTCAAATCGCCTGTGAGCCAGCGCTGTTGGGGTACAAAAAACACCACCCAGCCATCACCGCACCGACTCACGCTCCCGCAACCGGCGCCGCAGGATCTTGCCGGAAGCCGCCTTCGGCACAGCCTCGATGAACTCGACCCGGCGGACCCTCTTGTACGGAGCGACCTGGCCCTCGACGTAGGCCATCACCTCGTCGGAGGTGACCGACGCCCCGGGTGCCGGCACCACGAACGCCTTGGGGACCTCGTTGCCCTCCTCGTCGCTGACGCCGATCACCGCGGCGTCGGCGATGCCTGGGTGGTTCACCAGAAGCGCCTCGATCTCGGCCGGCGCCACCTGGTAACCCTTGTACTTGATCAGTTCCTTGACCCGGTCGACGATGAACCAGTTGCCGTCCTCGTCGACCCGGCCGATGTCACCGGTGTGCAGCCAGCCGTCGGCGTCGATCAACGCGTCTGTCTCCTCCGGCCGGCCGAAGTACCCCTTCATCACCTGCGGACCCCGGATCCACACCTCACCCGGTTCGCCGACCGCCACATCCAGCCCCGAGATCGGGTCGACCAGTCGCGCCTGGGTCGACGGCAGCAGGTGCCCCACGCAGGCGACGGGCTCGTCGAGGTTGCCGTCGGCATGGAGGTGCGAGGCGGGGGACAGCTCGGTCATGCCGTACGCCTGCCCCACCTCCACTCCCAGCCGGGCCACCACCGCCGACTGAACTCCGGCGTCGAGCGGCGCCGCGGCGCAGATGACACGCCGCAGATGCGACAGGTCCAGGTTCCCGACCGCGGGGTGCTTGGCCAGCGCCAGCATCACCGGCGGGGCCACGTACGCGTGGGTGATCCGGTCGCGCTCCAGACTCGTCAGGAACGCGTCCAGATCGAACCGCGCGTGCACGTACACCGTCGCACCGCGGTGGAGCGCGTTGTTGACCAACGCGGTCAGCCCGAAGATGTGGAAGAACGGCAGTATCGCGATGACGCGGTCGTTCTCCTCGATCCGGTGCAGGGCGTTCATCTGCACGAGGTTGGTGCACAGGTTGCGATGGGTCAGCATCACGCCCTTGGGCACACCCGTCGTGCCGCTCGAGTAAGGCAGCACGGCGACGTCCGTGGCCGGATCGATTTCGAAGGCGGGCACGACGCCGTCACCGACCAGTCCCAGCACCGGAGGGTGGCCGTCCGCCTTGTCACAGACCAGGATCTCGATCTCCCGGCCGGTCTGCCGCCGGACCAGTTCGACCGCGTCCCGCGCGGTCTCGATCAGCGCCGACACACTGACCATCAGCCGAGCCCCGGCGTCGATCAACTGCTTGGCGATCTCGGCCGGCAGGGCCAGCGGCGACAGCGTGGTCACCGTCCCGCCTGCAGCGGTGGTGGCGTAGAGCACCACCGGGAACAGGATCGTGTTCGGCGAATGCAGCGCCACCACATCCCCCTTGCCGATGCCCGCGGCGGCGAAGCCCGCAGCGAGCCCGCGGACCAGGGCGGCCAACTCGCCATAGGTGAGCGTCCGTCCGCTGGAGGCGTCCACCAGGGCGGGCCGGCTTCCGCGTCGGGCGGCCTCGCCGAGCACCCACTCATGGAGGGGACGATCGACTGGGGCGACGTCTGGATACCTGCTCTGATGGATCATCACATCTCCGTATTGCTCGACACGTCGTGTGGGCTGGGCCTGGCCGTGGCGCCCGGCCATGCGCATGGGCCTCGAAAGCGAACGGCCGACCGAGCGACCACCTCCTCCCCAGGTCGCTTTCGTCGGCCCGAGGGCGTCGAGTGGATCACCCGTCCCTGTCCCCCACGTGCCCCGTCCAGCCTGCGCGAACAGCCTTGCAGGTCCGTCGCGGCGCACAGGCCTCCATCGTGGGGCACACCACCAGGCCTCCACTTGGTGGAACTCTGAGGGTTCCCTGAGGAGTCATGAGGGCAACCGCGCCCGGACGGGGCCGGTGGATTCCGAGCGGCTCGAGGCCGCTCACGTGAGCGCCGCCGGCGGCGATGCCTTCACGAACCCATCGAGGCTGCGCCCGCGGCGGCATGAGTGCCCGGCACGTGGGTCCGTAACGGCGCGTTCGGTTTCCGGAAGGCGCCGCAGGCAGGAGGTGACGCTCCGTCGGACTCGCCATATGAATGATCTTGGGACAGTGCGTATTTTCTACTAGCTTGTAGAGGAATCCGACATCGCTGAGTGTGAGTGGGCCGGACCAGTGCGGCGCCGCCGCGCCGCGAGAGCACCCGGTCCCCGTCACACCCTCGCACCACTGCCATCCCGAGGTGACACTTGCGCCTGAGAATGCTCCGTACGAAGAAGGTCACAAGGGCTGCCGTCGTGGCCCTCGTCTGTGCCTCCATCTGCCTGCTCGACGCCTCCCTCGCGGCGGCCGCCGACGGGGATCCCGCGACACTCTCCGCCGATCCGCTGGCCACCTGGCAGACCAACGGCATCGTCTGGTCGCTGGCTTCCGCGAACGGTGTCGTCTACGTCGGCGGCACCTTCGACTCGGTCCGTCCGCCGGGCGCGGCCCCTGGTCAACGAGAGGTGGCACGCCGCAACTTCGCCGCGTTCGACGCGAAGACCGGCAAGCTGCTGCCCTGTGCCCCTTCGTTCACCGGGTACAGCCACACCGTACGCGCAATGAAGGCCTCGCCGGACGGTCGCGTGATGTACGTGGGCGGATCCTTCGACAGCATCGGATCCCAGCGCGTGGCCAACGTGGCTGCCCTCGACACCGCAGACTGCTCCGTGCGCAAGGGATTTCATCCGGCCGTGTCCGCCACGGTCCGGGCCATCGAGACCACCGACGGCGTGGTCTACCTGGGCGGTGACCTCGGCCGCGTCGACGGCCAGACCAGAAACCGCATCGCCGCCGTCAGTCCCGAGGGCACGCTGCTGCCCTTCAGGGCAGACCTCGACCGTCCGGTGCGCGCCCTGTCTGCCGCGTCCTCGCACGGCAGGCTCTTCGTCGGAGGCGACTTCGAATCGGTCAACGGGCAGGCCGCCCGCTCGCTGGTCGCACTCAGCCCCACCAGCGGCGCGACGGTGCTCACCTTTCCGGGCTGGTTCCCGCCCCAGTCGTCGGTGAAGACGATCGCCCAGGACAGGACCCGCTTCTTCGTGGGCGCCGAGGGGCACGGGCCGGGCATCTACGACGGCCGGATCGCGGGGCGGCTCACCAGCGGCAGCATGGTGTGGAACGACACCTGTCGGGGCGCCACCCAGTCCGTCGTTCCCTACAAGGGCGTGCTCTACAGCGCGTCACACGCGCACGACTGCAACGAGACGCCCGGCGGGTTCCCCGAACGGGCGGACCGGCAGCACCTGCTGGCCCAGTCGGTCGAGAACCGCAGGATCCTGCACTGGTTCCCCGACACCGACGGCGGGCTCGGCGAGGAAGTGGGGCCCCGTGCCCTGGTCGTGGCGGGGGGTGTCCTGTGGGTGGGAGGTGAGTTCACCAAGGTCAACGAGGAACCGCAGCAGGGTCTCACCCGCTTCGGGAGCCGCGACACCGGAGCGCCGAAGGTGCCGGCCCTCTCACTGTCCTCGGCCGCGCCCGGCAAGGTCACGCTCGCCTGGCGCGCCACATGGGACCGGGACGACGCGTCGCTGACGTACCGGATCTACCGGGACGGGAAGCTCGTCGCACGGCAGACGAAGCGGTCCACCTACTGGGACCTTCCGAAGATGACCTACACCGACTCGGTGAAGCCCGGCACGCGTCACCGGTACAGCATCGACGTATCGGACGGGACGAACACCTCGCCCAGGTCTCCCTCCCTGACCGTGACCGTGCCGAAGAGAGCCACGACGAGCGCGGCGACCGCGCCCGAGGACGCCACCAGGCGGGTGGCGGGCGGAGGAGCCGGCGAGACATCCCGTCCCAGGCCCGCCATGGAGCCGGTGACCGGCCAGACCGTGACCACGCCGTCGCAGGCCACCCGGTAAGGGGCTGGTGACATGCGCCGGATTCGCGTCCGGCGGCCACGAAAGGGGTGCGGCTCGTGCCGTACGGCCAATCCCTCCCGGTATCGATCAAGCCCTGCCGGATGTGCCGACTGGAGGAGAGGGACGAAGTGACAAGGTGGTGCGGGCCCGGGCGTGTGGCCAGGGCGATCGCGGCGGCCGTGGTGGCCGCGTCCGTGTGCGCGGCGTGCGGAAGTGACGCACCCACGCCTGTGGAGCGAGAAGAGTGTGTGCTTCCGCCTCGTGCGCTGACGGTCGAAGACCTGCCCGCCGAGTCCTCGGTGATCGCCTGTGCCGCCGTCGGACGCCTCGTCACCCACGCCGGTACCGGCGTGACCGTCCCCGAACCCGGTATGAAAGCCGCCGTCGACGCCCTGACGGTGAACGGATCGGCACACGGCTTCACCCTGGAGGTCGACGCCGACGGCAGGATCTCCTACGACCTGACCGACACCGCGGCCGCAAAGCCCGCCCCCGCGGCCGCTGCCCCGGCCCGTGCCGACGGGGCGTGTGATGACGGCGCCTACGCCACCGCCGGCCGCAAGAAGTACGGCACGTACCAGTGGTTCCTCGGCGACGGCCCCCTGCCCGGCGGCCTCTCCCGCGCCGACGCCCGCCGGGCGTTCGAGGAAGCCATCACCACCATCACCACGAGCCGCAACGACTGCGGACTCGCCGACAAGGTCAGTGCGAAGGCGAGGTACGTGTCCCGGACCGGCCGCAGGGCCGGCATCGACCGCAGGGGCCACTGCACCGCACGCGACGGGCTGAGCGTCTGGGACACCGGGGACCTGGGCGGCGATGTCGTCGCCCTGACCTGCTCGTGGAGCCGTCGGATCCCCGGGCGTCCGGACGCGCTGCGCGAGGCCGACGTCCGCTTCAACGTCGACGACTATGTCTTCACGAACAGTCCCTCCGCCCACTGCACCGACGCGTACGACATCCGCAGCGTCGCCACACACGAGGCCGGCCACGTCTTCGGTCTGGCCCACGTCGGCCCGGGACACGAGGGCCTCACCATGTACCCGACGTCGTTCGTCTGCTCCACCAGCGCCAGGACTCTCGGCCGGGGAGACGTCCTCGGATTGCGTGCCCTGTACTGACCGGCCTGCGAAGAGGGCGTGGCTCAGGTGCTGCAGAGCCGGTCATGCCGTACCGCTCTCACGGTCGTCCCGCTCGGTTCCCCGGCCGGCCGACCGCTCCGTGCCCGAGTGCGGGGCGCTGTCCGGGGTGAGCGTCTCGCCCTGGACGATCCGGGGAGTGCGACCTGCTTCCGTGCCGTCTCTGGGGTCCCGTCCTGCCTGTCCTGTGAGGGCGGTGATACGTGGATCGGCGCTGAGCGCAGGAGCGGCCGGCGGCGCGCCGAGCGCATGCGGCAGCGTCCCGCGGTCGAGCAGCGCCTGCTGCCGGACCAGGCGAGGCCGTTCCTCGCGGGCCTCTGCGCAGGACGGGCCGCCGTGTCACCGCCCCGCGGTGCGTTCGAGGGTGACGAGAGCCATCAGGGTGCCCTCCGCAATGGGCGTGGGTATCCCGCCCGTCGTGACGAGGGAGTGGGGCATGATGCCTGTCCACCGCAGCGAGTGGGAACACGGTGCCCAACGCCGGCAGGATCGCGGCGGGCGCGGCGAAAATGGGCAGGGGCAGAACCACGAGCGCGGGCATCACACCACCGTCGTCGCTCGAGCCGCTCCGGGTTCAACTGCCGCCCGTACGGCGAGGTAGGCGCCGCACGGGTCTGCGGCCGCCGTGCTCGTGTCGGCAGCCTTGAACGCCCCGGTGCTCCGTAGCGCCCGGTCCGGCACCGCCTCGAAGTCCGCGAGGTTCTCGCACGGGAGGAGCGGGTCGCGCATCGCCCGGGCGACTCAGACGTTCACCCCGAAGTCGGAGGCGATGCCGGCCAGTCCGGAGGCGTAGCCCTGGCCGACGGCACGGAACTTCCAGTCCTGGCCGTTGCGGTAGAGCTCGCCGAAGATCATCGCGGTCTCGGTCGAGGCGTCCTCGGACAGGTCGTAGCGCGCGAGTTCCTGGCCGTTCGCCTGGTTGACGACCCGGATGAACGCGTTGCGCACCTGACCGAAGCTCTGGCCGCGGTTCTCGGCGTCGTGGATGGAGACCGGGAAGACGATCTTGTCGATCTCGGCGGGCACCCCGGCCAGGTCCACCTTCACCAACTCGTCGTCGCCCTCGCCCTCGCCAGTGAGGTTGTCGCCGGTGTGCTCGACGGACCCGTCGGGGCTGCGCAGGTTGTTGTAGAAAACGAAGTGCTGGTCGGACGGCACCTTGCCGGAGGCATCGAGGAGCAGGGCGGAGGCGTCGAGGTCATAGTCGGTGCCGGTGGTCGTGCGAACGTCCCAGCCCAGTCCGACCAGGACCGCGGCCAGACCGGGCGCCTCCTTGCTCAGCGATACGTTGCCGCCCTTGGACAGGGAAACTCCCACTGCGTACTCCTCCTCCGCCTGCGCGACCCGCCCAGTAGGGCACGGGATCATGAATCTACACCACTGTAGAGAGAGTGGACCTGGCTTCTGCAATCCTGAGGAGGCACTCCGGTCATCGCTACGATGTCCAGCCGGGGAACCGGCGGCGACGGAGAGGAGACAGGGCGTGACGGATCACCGGCAGCGTCCCCGGCGGCGGAGGCAGGGCGAACTGGAGGTGCTGGTCCTGTCGGCGCTGCGGGAGTCGGACGGCCCCGCGACGGCCGGTTGGGTGCAGGAGCGCCTGGGCGGCGGTCTCGCCTACACGACGGTGATCACGATCCTGACCAGGCTGTTGGCCAAGGGGGCGGTCACCCGCGAGCGTGCGGGGCGGTCCTTCGCCTGGACGCCCGCGTCCGACGAGGCCGGTCTGGCCGCGCACCGCATGCGTCGGGTGCTGGATGCCGAGCGGGACCGCGAGGCCGTGCTGGCCAGCTTCGTCACCGGCCTGGGCCCCGACGACGAACGGCTGCTGCGCGAACTGCTCGCCGCGCCTGGCGACGGAGGGGAAGACTGACGCCTCATGGGGGTCTTCGTCTTTCTGCCGCTCTTCCTGCCGCTCACGGCCTGGCCGGTCGCGCGGCTGGCCGAACAGCACCTTCACCCGCGCACCGCGACCCGGCTACTGACCGTCGTGGCCGCCGTGATGGCGGTGTGCAGCACGGTGTGCCTGGGGCTGCTCATGGTCGTGGGCACCGCCCAACTCCCCGGCAACCCGCTCCCCGACGGCTGGTCGGACCCGGAGGTGCGCAAGGCCGTCCCCTACGACGGGATCGCCGGCCGGCTCGCCATCCCCGCGCTGTGCATGGTTGCCGTGGTCTCCGGGCGGACCCTCTGGCGGCACAGCCGGGTCCACCGCCGCGCCCACCGGGCGCTCGCCGGGCTGCCCGGCACGGAGGTCGCGGTCCTGCCCGACGAGACCCCGTACGCGTACGCCCTGTCCGGCAACCGCGGTCGAGGTGACCGCAATCGCCGCGACCGCAATCATCACGACGGCGTCCGTCGGGACCGGATCGTGGTGACCACCGGCCTGCTGGACCATCTCGAACCCGCCGAGCGGCGCGCCCTGTTCGCTCATGAGCGCGCCCACCTCGCCGCCCGCCACCACCGTCACCTGCTCGCGGTCCAACTCGCCGCCCAGGCCAACCCGTTCCTCCGCCCGCTGAGTTCGGCCGTGGCTTATACCACCGAGCGCTGGGCGGACGAGGACGCGGCCCAGGCGGTTGGCAGCCGCCGTACCGTGGCCCGGGCGATCGGCAAGGCCGCTCTTGTCTCCCGGGGCACGCCGACGCCCACGCTCGCCGGGTTCGCGGCGGCGCCGGGGCCGGTGCCGCGCCGGGTGAGGGCCCTGCTCGGCCCCGCCCCGGCGGCACGGGACTGGCCGTCGGTCTTCACCACTGTGGGTCTCGCGGTATGGGGCGCCGCCGCGGGGACAGCCGTGTCGGCGATGTCGTCGGCGAACTCCGCCGTGACCATGCTGCTCATCCTGCGCGCCGCCACCCCCCTCTGACCCGGCCGGACGGCTGTTAGGCATGGTCGACCACACGGCCGGTCCGGCAGCCGGTCCCCACGAAGACGAGGATCGCGAGCAGGCAGACGAGAAGCATCAGCCGGCTGGTCAGGATGCTCGCCAGAGCGAGTCGCGCCTTTCGCCGTCAAGTCGGCGACCACGGGCGCGTGCGACATGTTCGTCAGGGACGGAGAGCACCGCGCACAGGCCGTCGACCGGGCGCTCTCGGCGCTGCTCACAACCCGCTCTCCCCCGAGGTGTTCGTGCTGGTGTGATTCCAGGAGGGGTTGGTACACCGCGTCGTGGGACGCTGAGCGTCGTGCCGGAGCGGCGCACAGCGCGTCCCGCCCGACACGACGCCTGCGGCCCGTCAGAGGTCGAACTCGTGCGGCGGCAGATCAAGGGTGAAGCAGGCTTCCCGTACGACGGCCTGCTCGGTCTTGTCGAAGTCGCCGTCGGCCCCGCCGATGACGATGCCGATCTGGATGACGGCCCGCGCCTCGGCCGGCTTCTTCTTCGCCTTGGCGATCTCCTGCAGCACGCTCACCTTGCCGAAGTCGAAGTCGGCCGTCAGTTTGTTCAGATTGTCGTCAAAGCGCCGCTGAAGGTCTGCGGCGTCGAAGTTCTGGAGCACCTCGTTGGTGGCGATCAATTGGGCGACGCGGCGCCGCTCGGAGGGGTCGATGGTGCCGTCGGCGGCGGCGACCAGAGCGCACATGGCCATGCTCGCGTCGCGGAAGGCACCGCTCTTCAGGTCGTTCTTCTTCGCCACGAGCTGCGTCTGCATCGTCGACGCGGATTCCTTGATGCGGTCCCACAGGGCCATGCGAACTCCAGAGGGTCGAGCTGGATCGATATCTCTACGTCAACGTAGAAACTAGCCGCTGGGCGGAAAGGTTCCGCCGTGTTCCGTCAGTACTCGCCCCCGTCTTCCTCGTCGCCCTCAAAGAAGTCCCTGACCTCGTCGACGTCTTCGGCCGCCACCATGCCACCCACCACACCGACAGCGACGCCGGCCGCGCCTGCCGCGACGACGGTGCCCATGCCGGGGCCGGATCGGCGCCCGTCGTCGTGGTGCCCGTCGTCCCCGTGGCCGCCGCCCTGTCCGTAGTGGCTCTCGTGGCCGTACTCGCTGAAGGAGCCGTGCGAGCCGTATGAAGCCCGATGTGCGACCAGCTGCCGCATCCAGCCGTGGACCTCCGCGTTCCAGTCGCGTACGTCGTGATGGCCGACGGTGAAGCGGGTGAGCGCGTCCCGGCCCTCCGAAAGGAAGCCGCCCCGCTTGTCGGCCTCCACGACGACCTCCACACTGCCGGGGTTCGCGAGGAAGGTCACCTCGATCTCGTTGACCTGGTGGGCGTACCGCGGGGCCGGGGTGAGGTCGATCTCCTTGTAGAAAAGGGGAGCTGCTGGCCGGTACCCCCGATCCGGCCATACTCCAGGTCGGCCGACTTGAAGCCGAAGCCCAGCTGGCCGAAGGGGACTCGAGAGGGGCCTTTCGACCTCGCGGTCGTCGTGGCCGCGGGTGGGCCGGCCGGCCCACCTTGTTCCAGGGCGGCCAACACACGAATTCCACGGCTCCACCACATTGCGCGCATGCCGGCGGCTAGGATCCCGCGCGGGTGAGCCGGGAAGTCTGGTCGGCGCCGTAGCCGCCATGCCCGAGGATTCCCGTGAACAGCGCCACCCACTGCGTCGTACTCGGTACGGCCACCGTCATAGTCCTGCCACTCGTCCTTGCGGTGTTCCTCGGGTGGACTCCGCCCCTGCCGCGCCGGGACTCCGGTTCGCCGCGACTTCTCGCCGCGGTGGTGGCGGCAGGGTACGGGGCCGTGGTCAGCGAGGCGCTGCCACGCCTGGTCGGAGCGGCTCGGGACGTGGTCGTCGTGGGTTCGTGCGTCGCCGTGACTCTGGCGGTGGTCGCCTTCGCGCTCGGCATCGCCTATGACCGCACGTCCCAACGGAGTCGACCAGGGGACGAGGCGGCAGTCCGCGGACCATGACGGCCGCCCTGCCCGCACGGCTCTGCCCGTGGAGGCGCCGGACGCACGCCGTGGCGCACCACCACCTCGTCCCCTTTCGGGTTTCGGTCAGGTGCGTCGCGTGCGGGTGGTGGTGTAGACCGCCCCGGCTCCGATGGCGACCGCCAGAGCCGCACCGCCGGCGATGAGGCCGACCGGGGCGCTCGAACCCGTCTCCGCGAGCGGCGGGGTGCTGCCGCTGGGCGAGGGCTCGGGAGTTGCGGGCGGCGTGGACTCGAGCGGCGGCACGTCCGAAGTCGTGGTCGGGGTGGTGGCGGACGGCTCCGGGGTGGTGGGCGGAGTCGTCTCCTCGGCAGGAGGTGTGCTGTCGGCCGGGCCGGTCGGGGTGCCGGGCGTGGTCGGTGTGGTCGGCGTGTTCTCGGAGGGGGTCGGGCTGGGTGTGCCGGGTTCATCGGGGGTGCAGGGTTTGTCGCCACCGTTCCAGGCGGCGATGAGATGGTAGGGCGTGACCACGCCGTCGGGCTCGTAGGGAACCGGGCCGTGCCCCTCCTCCGACTTGCCGTCGTAGATGACGTCGTCGCCGTAGAGGTCTATCTGTCCGTAGCAGTCGGGCGTCTTCACGCTCAGCTTCTGCCAGGTCCGCTTGGCGTCCTTGGAGTCGGCGACATCCGCAGCGGCCAGGTAGACCGTGGCCTTGTCGACGAGTGTCTGGTGGCCGGAGGTGTACCAACTGGACCCTTCGGTGGTGTACTCGGCGAGGGAGACCGGGTATCTGCACCCGTCGCCGACCGTCTGGCCGGGGGCGAGGCGCACCTCGACGGCGCCGGGGGCAGTGTCCCAGAGGTGGAACCCGCCTTGCGAGGTCCAGTCGGCCCCCACGCGGTTTCCGTCGCCATCGACGATGCGGTACTGGACGGTGGCGGACTGGCAGCCGGTCGTTGTCGTGGCTCCGGCCGCGGTTGCCGTGAGCACGGGCAGGGCAGCCGTGGTGAAAGCGGTTGCGGCGAGCGCAGCCAGAGTCCTGTGGTGTTGTGGACGTGACAAGTTTGCCTCGGGAATTTCGAGTGGGTGGGGGGTGGCCGGGTGCGCGTGGCGCCGGGACAGGCGTAGTTGGCGGCAGGCTGCTGACGCCACTCGCGTCACTTCGCTCACTTCAGGCACGGCGAAGCGACCTGAATTCTTGCCACTGTTCACAACTCCCGTCAATTCTCCACGGGTTCACCACAGGATGTGTTGTTCACGAGTCGCCGTCGTAGTCGGAGGCGCCCCTCCGGGGCGTGGCCCGTGGCCGTCGAAGTGCCGGGCTCAGTCGACGGGCTGCAGCGGGCGGGACGGCCAGTTCAGGAGACGGGCTCCCAGTGCGGCGGTCTGGAGGGTGTAGCGCTCGTCGGGGAGCGCGGGGTCGTAGCCGGTCAGGGTGCGGATGCGGGCAAGGCGGTACGTCACGGCCCGGACGCTGAGGCCGAGGCGTCGTGCGGTGACGGTGTGGGCGCAGCCGCTGTCGAAGTAGGCGGTCAGGGTGCGCAGGAGGGGGCCCGGTCCGCCGCGTGCCTGTTCCAGGCCGCCGAGCACAGTGGCCACGAGGTCCGTGATGGCGGCCCGGTCCCGGCCCAGGACCTGGAACACCAGCAGATCGGCGGCGTGGATCACACGCCGGGGCAGGGCGAGCCGATCGGCGAGTTCCAGGGTTTCGAGGGCCTCGCGAAAGGAGCGGACGACGCCGTTCGCACCCGGCCGTGGACGGCTGACGGCGATCAGGGGATGCCGGACCGCCGACCTCGTGACCGCTTCGGCGAAGGCCTCACAGGCCGCCGGGCCGCTTCCGCCTGCCACACAGACCAGCAGCCCGTCCTTCGCCGTGACCAGGCAGCCAAGCTCGTACCGGCGGGCGGACATGGCCTCGTTCACGTAACGGGTGCCGGGTTCAACGGCGGTGAACGGGGTCTTGGCGCGGGCCACGGCGACGCGGTGCGGCCCGGTGAGCTGGAACCCGATGCGGTGGGCCTGCTCCGCCATGCGGCCGAGGTCGCCCGGGCCGCGCAGCAACTCGTCGATGAAGGCGTGGCGCGTCTCCTTCTCGCGGCGGATCGCCGCGCGATGGGCGGATTCGTAGCCCTCGGTAAGGGCGACGGCCACGTCGCGCACGAGCCGCACCACGTGCGCGGGTGTGACCGGAGCCTCCGGACCCGCGGCCGGCCGGGAGGCCTGGCACTGTGCTCTGAGATGGGCATCGATGACTTCGTGCAGCGGCGTGCCGGACTCGGCGGCATGTGCCCCGGTCGCGTGCAACCGGGTGCGGTCTTCGTCGTCGAGACCGCCTACTCGGAACAAGGCCAGGAGCGGCACCCGCTGGTGCGGCTGTCCGTCCGCCGCGTCGCATGTGGGGGGTTCGCTGCTGTCGGTCATCGCGGGCCCTCCGGATTGTCCGCTCCCTGAAGTGATTTTACCGTTGCTTTGCCGTGGGTCGGCAAGGAGGGACGCTCCCAGCTGTCCGCCGATGACCGGCTGGACTCGGGGTTGCGCAGGTCAGCCGGGTATGACGTGTTCAGTGTCACGAGCATCGACAACCGACCGGGAGTTCCTGTGCGCGCACGCGACCTCGCCCAGCCCTGTGCATCCATCGGCATCGGTGACGCCCTCGCCCTGGCCGCGGACCTGCTGGTGGGGCAGCGGTTGTCCGCGCTGCTGGTCGTCGACGGCCAGGGGCGTCCGGTCGCTGTGCTGCGTGCGGAGCAGCTGATCGGAGCGTGTCTGCCCCGTTACCTTGAGCAGGATCCGCTACTGGTCCGGGTGATCGACGAACCGCACGCCGACCGCCTGTGCGTGTCCCCGCCCGAGCTGCTGGTCGCCGACTGTCTCCCACCGGGCCGTACTCGCCAGTTCTCCGTCGCCCACGACTGCACCGTTCTGGAGGTGGCCGAGCTGATGGCCCGGACCGGCTGTCCTGTGGTCGCCGTGCAGGAACGGAGCACCCACGGTACTTCCCGGTACGTCGGGGCGGTCACCGCCGCCCTGTTGCTGGCACACCTACGGCAGGACGCCCCCGCGTGAGGAGTCCGCGCACCGCCAAGCGAGACACGACGATGAGCCCCGCACCCGACCGCGCCCGCACCGTTCTCGGCCGGCTTCCCGTGCCCGAACGCAAGGCCGTCGCGCACGCCCTGCGCACCGAGACCGTCGGTGGCATGCTGCTCCTGGCCGCCGCGACCGCCGCCCTCGTCTGGGCGAACTCTCCACTGCGGCAGTCGTATCAGGCGGTACGCGACAGCCACTTCGGCATCCCCGCCTGGGGACTGGACCTGTCCGTCGCCCACTGGACGGCCGACGGCCTGCTGGCCGTGTTCTTCTTCGTCGCCGGGGCCGAGCTCAAGCGGGAACTCGTCGCCGGTGACCTGCGCAGTCCGGCCACCGCCATCCTTCCGGTGGTGGCCGCCGCATGCGGCATGGCCGTTCCCGCCCTCGTCTACGGGGCCGTCGCGAGCGCGGGCGGCGGCACCTGGAACGGCTGGGCCGTGCCCATGGCCACCGACATAGCTTTCGCGCTCGGCGTGCTGGCGGTGATCAACACACATCTTCCGTCGGCGCTGCGTGCGTTCCTGCTCACTCTGGCGGTCGTGGACGACCTCGGCGCGATCCTGGTCATTGCCGTGTTCTACACCGTAGGCCTCAACCTCGCCGCCCTGGCGGGAGCAGCCCTGGGGCTGGGCGTCTTCTACTGGCTCCACCAGCACAGACGCGTCCACGGCTGGTACTGGTACCTCCCGCTCGCCCTGACCATCTGGGCTCTCACCCACGCCGGTGGCGTGCACGCCACCGTCACCGGAGTCGCGATGGGTCTCATGCTCCGCACCGATGGCCGTCACCGGCCGGTGAAGGGAACCCTCGAACACATCGTCCATGTCGCCCGCCCCGTCTCCGCCGGGCTGGCCGTCCCCCTCTTCGCCCTGTTCGCGGCCGGTGTCACCGTCTCCGCCGACAGTCTGCGCGCCGTCCTCGACCGTCCCGAACCTCTCGGCGTCGCCCTGGGGCTGCTCCTCGGCAAGACCCTGGGCATCTTCTGCGGGACCTACCTGGCCGTCCGCTTCACCCGTGCCCGCCTCGACCCGGCGCTCGCCTGGGCCGACATCCTGGCCCTGTCCGTCCTGGCTGGCATTGGCTTCACCGTCTCCCTCCTGCTGAGCGAACTCGCCTACCCGGAGCCCGCCCAGGCCGACTCCGTGAAGGCTGCCGTGCTCCTGGGTTCCCTCGCCGCCTCCCTGCTCGCCACCGTGCTGCTCAGGATCCGCAACGCGAGATATCGGGCCCTGCGCGACGAGGAGAACCATGACCCGGGGCCCGGCAGTGAACCCCGGCAGGAGCGGTTCAGCGGCCCGCCGACCGGTGCCGCGGCCTCCGGCAACCGGAGAACCTGAGGCTCGTCCCGCTGGATGCGCCCCCTCCGGGAGTCACCGGGTCCCGCTTGCCCACGCCTGTTCAGCCCTCGCCGACCGGTTGACAGGTTCGAGCGCGCACGAGGACCGGCCGGACCCCGGGCGGTCGCGGCACGGCCTCACCCGAGGAACGACGCGGTCGCGGCAAGGCCGGCCACCAGGAGCAGCAGGGGGCCCAACGGCAAGGCGCGGTCGCCGCGTGGGCTCTCCTCCGTGGGGCGCAGCTCTGGGTGGGCGCACAGGGCGCTGATCTCCTCGGCCATGCGGACGTACGCCGGAGGTGAACCCCGTCGGGAGCCGTCCTCCGGTCGGGGCAGGCCGGGGAGCTGCCAGGTTCTGCCGTCCGTGAGGCGGATCCTGACGCTTCCGTCACGGGTGTGGACCGCCGACGCCAGGTCCTGCCAGGGAACGTGGCGGGCCGTCCAGGCCCCGGTCAGCCACAGACCGGCCCCGTCGGCGGTGACCCGCCAGTTGAGCAGCGTGGCTGCCGGGTGGATCAGCACCAGCAGACCGAGCAGAGCGACGACGTGCTCGTCGGGCCCCCCGGCGGCCAGCCTGCCGCTGAGTGCCTTGGCCCCGAGTGCGATACATGCCGCCATCGCCCCTCCGAGTGCTCTGGCCGGTGTGCCGGGGCCCCAGCGCACCGGTTCGCCTGCCGCCCGCAGGGAAGCAGCCGCCCAACCGATACGCGAGGAGCCGCAGGGGACGGCGCCTGGTTCGACGGCTGGGGCCTCCGGCGCGGGGCCGGCGCCAGCCAGGCGCACCGGCTCCACAGTGCGTAGTACCACCGGAGTCCCGTCCCCGACGGTCGTGACGAACACGAGCTCGCCGCGCTCGTACGGCTCACCGAACATGACTGCCTGGCGCAGCCGGGTGTCGGCGTCGAACAGGTCCTCGTCGAGGGCTGCTCCGCCGGTGACACGTCGGCCGACCGAACCGTCGGGAGGTCCCGGCGGCGAGGCGGATTCACAGAAGCAGGAGAACCGCGGGGTACGGCCCCAGGTGTCGTCGGCCGTGTAGACCCAGTTCCGGCCGCGGTGGTCGGAACGGAGCAGCACCCGCAGCGCGGGCACCCCTCGGCGCAGCCGTACCACGCGGCGGCGGATGATCACGCCGGTTCCCAGCAGGACCAGACCGGGAAGTCCGACGGCCGTGGCCAGCAGGTGCGGACCGAACGGGTCGTACGGTTCGTTGGCCGGGCGCCGCCATCGCCCGTCCTCCAGCACGGTGAGCGCGCTGCCGACCCGGTAGTGGCCAGGGCGTGACACGTCGAGCGAGAGACGCCTGCCGTCACCGGTCCGTACCCGCACAGCCCTCGCTTCCCTGTCGACGACCTCGACCGACGTGCGTACCGCCCGCGCCGTATGCCGTTCGTCCTCGCGAACCCCGGCGAGCCCCACGATGCCCGAGCCGGCCGCCACTGTGGTGAGGAGCGCTCCGACCGCGATCCGGGTCGTCCCCCGCCGCACCCGATCCGCCGCCCCGGGTGGCCGGTGCCGCACGACGGCCGCCCAGGCCACCGACTTACGCTGACGACGCCGGGCGGCCAGCCGGGACCAGGCCGCGCCCCCGCCGAGGACGAGAGCGGCGAGGACGCCCAGCTGCGCCGTCCCTGTCACGGCCCCGTCGAACAGCGAATCGGGCCACACCAGAAGAACGGCCAAGCACAGTGTGGCCACCAGCGCGATCTCCGGTAGCCACACGTACCAGTACAGCAGGCCCAGGATCAGGCCGACCTTGATCATGTCGCAGAGGTCGGGACCGCACGGGGCCGAACCGCCGCACACCGGATCCGGCTCCACGACGACCGCCGCGCCCGCTGTGAACAGTAGCCCCAGCACGGACCACAGCGGTCTCGCCCACTTCGCGGGACGGTTCCGTCCCCACCCCCCGGCATCCGTGGACAGCCAGGACGCGACACCGGACGGAAGCAGACCGGACGGCATCGGGACAGGGGGCTTCGGCACGCAAGGATTATGCGGGACTTGCCTGCCGACCGCGGAAGCCGCCCACATCCCGTCAGACCAGCGCCCGGGGGGTACCAGGGCGAACCGTCGTCCACAGCCGACAGTGTGCGTCCGTGTCGCGGCTCCTGAGTCCTCCGGCGACCGGAGCGCTGTTCTTCGCCGTGTGGACCTCGCTGATCGGGGCTCGGATCGCGTGCCGATTCGGCATGTGGCGTATCACCGTGGACCGTGAAGGGATCCATGTCCGCCGCATGTGGTCCCGGCCTCCGGCGCCATGACGCTGATCGCCGGCGTTGTGCCAGGCCCCGCGAAGCACCCGGGGCGGGCGTGTTCTGGCCACCGTGGCCCGCTCGTCTCACGTGGTGTTGCCGGAACCCGGCAGCTTCGAGCGTCTGCCGTGCCCGCAGGTGATCTGTTGAAAACGAGTCAAGGACATGTAAGGTTCCCAGCGGTGTGCCGGGAAGCCTGGTCGGCGAGCAGGGATCAATCTCTCTTCCGATCGGGGGTGGCCGCCATGGTGCTCGTGGTGGTGTTCGGTGCCGCACTGCTGATCGCGGTGCTGCTGTCGGGCCTGGCGGCACGGACGGTGCTCTCCACCTCGTTCCTCTTCCTGGTCGGCGGCGCGCTCGTCAGTGACGGGTTCCTCGGGCTCATCCACATCACGCCGGACAGCGAGATCGTGTCCGTCACGGCCGACCTGGCGCTGTTCGCGGTGCTGTTCACCGACGGCATGCACGTCTCCCTGCCCAAGCTGCGCGCCAACTGGAAAAACCCGGCACGTGCCCTGGGCCTGGGCATGCCGCTCGCGTTCGTCTTCATGGCCCTGGTCACCCACTACCTGGTGGGGCTGGACTGGACGACGTCGTTCCTCGTCGGAGCGGTGCTCGCGCCGACGGACCCGGTATTCGCGTCGGCGATCGTCGGACGTGCGGAGGTCCCGGCCAAGCTGCGGCAGCTGCTGAACGTGGAGAGCGGCATCAACGACGGACTCGCCCTGCCCGTGGTCCTGATGCTGATCGCCGCCGCCGGCCGGGCCGCGGACAGCGCGGAGGCGTCGCCGGGGAAGATCGCCCTGGAGCTGCTGCTCGGTCTGCTCTTCGGCGTCGTACTGCCTCCGCTCGTCAACGGTCTCGTACGGTTCCGGCCGCTGGGCGCGGAGCCGAAGCTACAGCCGCTGCTGCCGCTGGCGACCGGCATCATCCTGTACGCCGCCTGCCACCTCACCCACGCCAACCCCTACCTCGCCGCCTTCTCGGCGGGCGCGGCTCTGGCGCACGTGTCGCCGGAGGCGAAGACGTCCTTCGCACCGCTCGGCGAGGCGCTGGCGGAGCTGGCGAAGTTCGCGGCGCTGCTCGTGTTCGGGGCGCTGCTGACCCCGCGGCTCTTCGGTGCCCTGTCCTTCGGCGGCTATGTTGCGGTCGTTCTCGCCATCGTCCTCATCCGCCCCGCCTCGTTGCTGATCTCGTTGCTCGGCACCACGATCTCCCGGAAGGAGAAACTGGTGGCGGCCTGGTTCGGCCCGAAGGGCTTCGCCTCGGTGGTCTACGGCCTGCTCGTCCTGCAGTCCGGCATTCCGCAGGCCGAGGAGGCGTTCACGCTCGTCGCGGTCTGCATCGCCTTCTCGATCATCGCGCACAGCTCCACCGACGTCCCGATCGCGCGGGCCTTCGACGTCGACGAGCTCGTCGGCATCCCGGACAAGGACCAGCCCGCCACCGTTGCACCGAAGGAGAGCCCCCTTGACACTCGCGCGTGACCTGGTCCGCCCCTACACGACCGTCCGCGTCGACGACGACGCCGAGGAGGCGGCGCGACTGCTCGTGCGCGAACGGCTGCCCGCCCTGCTCGTCCTGGACCAGGTGGGATTTCCGTACGCGATCGTCCCCGCCACCCAACTGCTCACCGCGCTGATGCCTGAGCCCGGCAAGGCAGAGCCTCCACCGGCCGTGACGACCCCTGGAAGCTCCGCCGACGGCGCCTGGGGGCCCCTCTCCGGGCGGGCGGTCGCCGACTGGCTGCCCCGGCGCCGGGCCACGCCCGGCCTCGTGGATCCGGAGAGTTCCCCCTTGGAGATCACGGCCCTCATGACACGCAAGGACTGCCCCGTCGTCGCGGTGATCGAGCGCGAAGGCGGCGCTGTCTCGCTGCTCGGCGCGATCACCGCGGACGTCCTGTTGGCGCATTTCATCGGAGGACCGTGAACGGCCGGCAGGGCTGGGCGACAGTCGTCGTCTTCGTCGGCGCGTGCGGCCTGATCATCAGCGAGGAGATCCACCGTGTCGCCGTCGTGCTCGGCGGTGCCGGGTCATGCCGGGCGACCGACGACCGGTCGGCGTACCGCTCCGAGCACAGCGGATCGACTGGAACGTCAGCGTCCTGAGGAAGACCAGCGTGTTCGAGTACCTGGCGATCTGGATCCGGTGCCGTTCTCGTCTCTGTCGTCGGTTGGCGGCTCGCAGGCTGTACAGGTGTGGCACGGGCCGTGCTCGCCGGGGTAACCGTCGCTCGCATCACCGACCTGACGGCCCACGCGGACAACGCCGGCCCGGATTCCCGATGTCAGCGTTTCTTTCCCATCGCGTCCTTCTTCGGACGTGGGTCGGCGTCGCCCGCTGAATCCCCTCCCAAGCGCGTTCCCGTCTCGTCGATGGGCACGGCGGCCGGTGCCGACCCCGTCGGGTCGGGCGTCGGCGGCCCCGCGGAGGGTCCCGCACTCGCGCCGACGTCCGCGCCCGAGTCGGCGCTCGGAGACGTCGCGGAACCGCCACCCGATGCGAACCAAGCCGGCGCCGATCAGCACGGACACGAGGAACAGGGCGGCCGCCGCGAGGATGCCGACGGTTCTCGGGCGCCGACTCCCGGCCAGGGCGCCCACGCGTCGCCGACGCACAACGCGGGTGGCGTGGTGCGCTGTCGGCAGCCGGTACGTCGTACTCTCGTCCGGCTTCGTCGTCACCACGCGCGCGGTGGGAGCAGTGAAGGACTCGAAGGCGTCGAGGGCCGGCAGGGGCTGCGCGTCCCCCCGCCAGGATTCCGCCTTGAACCAGTCGGCGATCTCCCGGGCGGTGGGGCGGTTCTCGGGCCGCTTGGCGAGCATACCGAGCAGGTAGTTCTCGAAGGCGGGCGGCAGGTCGGTGACGAGCTGGCGGGGTGGCGTGGGCGGGGCGTCGACGTGCAGGTAGAGCAGGGTGGTGGCGCTGTCGGCGGTGAACGGCGCCTGCCCGGTGAGGAGTTGGTACAGCACACAGCCGAGGGAGTAGACGTCGGAGGCCGGCCCCGCCTGCTGGCCCAGGGCTCGCTCGGGCGCCAGATAGAGGCCAGTGCCGACGATCTGGCCGGTGGCGGTCAGCCCTGCGCTCGGATCGTCGAGGAAGCGGGCGATGCCGAAGTCGGCGAGCTTCAGGGTGCCGTCGGCGTCGCGCAACAGGTTGCCCGGTTTGATGTCGCGGTGGACAACGCCCTGCCGGTGGGCCGCGGCCAGCGCCGCTGCGGCCTGCGCGGCGATGACGGCCGCCCGCTCCGGCGCGAGGCGGCGGCCGTCGGACGTCTCGTCGGCGAGGCTGCCGCCGGCGACGAACTCCATGACGAGGTAGAGCCGCCCCTCCCAGGAGCCGAAGTCGAGGACGCCCACGACGTGCGGATGGCTCAAGGAGGCGGACGTCTGTGCCTCCATCTGGAACCGCGCGGCGGCCGACGGGTCGGTCCGCTGGGCCAGCAGCAGTTTCACCGCCACCGTACGACCGAGCAGCTCGTCGGCCGCCCGCCACACCTCTCCCATTCCGCCCCGGCCGACAACCGATTCCAGCCGGTACCGATCAGCCACCAGCACGCACTCACCCACCCCTGTCCAGACCTCGCCCCGGCTCAACAGTCCGTCACATGATCAGACTATGGCGTTCGGTGTGCCATGACGGGCCTGGTCGGTGTACGTCACCCCTCGTCCTCGGGCCACCCGAGCAGCCGGGCGCCGATCACCGCGGTCTGCAGGGTGTAGCGGTGGACGGGATCGCCAGGGTCGGCGCCGGTGAGCTTGTGGATGCGCTCAAGACGGTAGGTGAAGGCCCGCACGCTCAGGTTCAGTCGCCGGGCCGCCTCGGCGGCGACGCAGCCGGCGTCGAAGTACGCCGTCAGCGTCTCGACGAGAGGCCGGGCACCGCCCCGCGCGGTCAGCAGCGGGCCCAGGGTGTTGTCGACCAGGTCGGCCATGGCCTGCCGGTCGCGGGTCAGGACCGGGTAGACGAGGAGGTCGGCGGCACGCAGCACCGGCTCGCGGATCTGCAGCCGGTCCGCCAGGTCGAGGGCGTTGAGGGCCTCCTCGTAGGAGTGGACGACGCCCCCGGCACCCGGATGCGGGCGGCTGATGGCGACCTGCCCGCCCTCGGTGGCCGCGTACGCCTGCTTGGCGAAGAACGCCAGTACGTCGTCCTGGTCGCCCGGCGCGATACAGATCAGCCGGCCGTCCTTGGTGGTGAGCAGGATGCGCCGATCGCCGAACCTGCCCACCACGGCGCTCTCCACCTGCCGGGTGGCCGGGTCGGTCTCCTCGACGGGCTTGCGGCCCTGCGCGACGGCGACCGCGTGGGCGCGGGAGAGGAGCAGACCGAAGCGTTCGGCCCGTTCGGACAGGCGGCCGAGGTCGCTGCGGCCGTAGAGCAGGTCGTCGATGAACTCCCGCCGCATCGCCTCCTCCTGCCGTACGGCGAGTTGCTGGGCCCGTTCGTGGCCTTCGGCGAAGGCGTCGATCGCCTGCTCGACGGCGGCGAGCGCGCGATGACCCGGCGCGGCGGAGAGGACCGGCCAGATGTCCCGGGCCACGGCCAGGTGCCTGCGCACGACGGCCCGGAGCCCGAAGCCGGCCTCGGCGGCGCGCTCCCCCTGCGTCCGCAGGGACTCCAGCTCGTCCCGGGTGAGGCGGCGACCCGTCGCGCACACCTCGGTCAGTGTCTCGGCGTACCCCTCCAGATACTCGTCGGGGACCTCCCGCCCTGTCACGCGTCCTCCCGTGTTCCTGGCGCTCTGCCGACGCGTCTTTGACGCGGGCTGAACAAGACTGGCAGATGCGCGGCGGATCACGGGACCGGCAGCGGACGAGCGCGGTGCCTGGGTGCGTCGTGCGGTGTGCTGTTGATCCACCAGAGCACTGCCCACCCGCGCCGCCTAGGATGAACCGCACAGGCCGAACCTGGGCGCTCGTCAGGGCGCCCCCGCACGCGAGTCGCCGGAGAAGACGCTCACGCCGAGAGAAGGGGTCAGCCATGGGTGCGCCACGCCTCAGCAGTACGCCGCTGCCGGGCATCGGGGTCCGCTACGACCTGACGACCCGGGAGAGCCGACGCCTGTCGGTGGTCGCGCACCGGGACGGGCAGCGGACGATCAGCGCGTACAGCAAGGACGATCCGGACGCGTGCGCCCTGTCGGTGCGGCTGACCGCGGAGGAGGCGGCCACGCTCATCGACGCGCTGATGCCGGCCCACCACACACCGAACCTGCTGTCCACCACGGACCTGGGGCTCGTGGCCGAGCGGATCGAACTGACAGGGGTCTCGCGCTGGAACGGGCGCCTGCTGGGCGAGACACGGATGCGTACCGAGACCGGCGTCTCCATCGTGGCCGTGCTGCGCCGCGCCGAGGCGATCCCCTCGCCCACGCCCGACTTCCGGCTGGCCGGAGGCGACACGCTCATCGTCATCGGGACCCGCGAAGGCGTGGAGGCGGCCGCCACGATACTCGGACGGGAGTGACCCGCCATGCACTCCTCCGCCGTCTTCCTGATCGAGTTCGGCTGCATCATCCTGGGCCTCGGGCTGCTCGGCCGGTTCGCCGGGCGCTTCCGGTTCTCGCCGATACCGCTGTACCTGCTGGCCGGGCTCGCGTTCGGCGAGGGCGGGCTGCTGCCGCTGGGCTCCAGCGAGGACTTCGTGGCCGTCGGCGCCGAGATCGGCGTCATCCTGCTGCTGCTCATGCTGGGCCTGGAGTACACCGCCAGCGATCTGGTCTCCAACCTGAAGACCCACTACCCGGCCGGTCTCGTCGACGCCCTCCTCAACGCCCTGCCCGGTGCGGCGACGGCCCTCCTGCTGGGCTGGGGGCCGGTCGCGGCCGTCGTCCTGGCCGGTGTCACCTGGGTGTCCTCCTCGGGCGTGATCGCCAAGATCCTCGGTGACCTGGGACGCCTGGGCAACCGGGAGACCCCGGCCATCCTGAGCATCCTGGTCCTGGAGGACCTCTCCATGGCGGTCTACCTGCCCATCGTCACCGCCCTGCTGGCCGGAGCGGGTCTGGCTGCGGGCAGCGTGACCCTCGCCGTCGCGCTGGGCGCGGCCGTCCTCGTGTTGGTCCTCGCGGTCCGCTACGGCCGTCACATCTCCCGCTTCGTCTCCAGCGACGACCCCGAGAAGCTGCTGCTCGTCGTGCTCGGCCTGACCCTGGTGATCGCCGGGCTGGCCCAGAGGCTGAACGTGTCCGCCGCCGTCGGTGCCTTCCTCGTCGGCATCGCCCTGTCCGGCGAGGTCGCCGACGGTGCCCACAGTCTGCTGGCACCGCTGCGGGACCTGTTCGCGGCGGTGTTCTTCGTCTTCTTCGGCCTGCACACCGACCCCGCCAGCATTCCGCCCGTCCTGCTGCCCGCCCTCGCCCTGGCCGCCGTCACGGCCGCCACGAAGATCGCCACCGGCTACTGGGCCGCGAGGCAGGCCGGTATCGCCTCCAAGGGGCGCTGGCGGGCCGGCGGGACCCTGGTCGCCCGCGGCGAGTTCTCGATCGTGATCGCCGGGCTCGCCGTCACCGCTGGAATCGAACCGGCCCTCGGCCCGCTGGCCACGGCGTACGTCCTGATCCTCGTCATCCTAGGCCCACTGACCGCCCGCTACACGGAACCCCTGGCCACCCGCCTGCTGAGCCGGCTCCGCCCGCGGGTGACCGCGGTTCCCCCGGACAGCACGCCCAACGGGACGCGAGAGAGGTACGAGACCCTGGACGACGCCGACACCGTCGGACACGCGTGACGCCGGCACACCGTGGTCACGTTCACGCTCAGAAGGTCCTTCCACCCCACCGCAGGTCGGCCTGCCTCCATTCCTCTTCCCATTGGCGCATACGCCGACGGTCAAGGACGCCACGGCCGACGGCTGCGGCCCCCAGGACGGCCGACGTCGCCATGGACGCGGCGAGGACGCCCGTCGCCGTTGCCTGCAGCACTCCGGCCGAAGTGGACGGCGGCCGGGCCGTGAGCCGGCCCTGCGTGTCTGTCCAGACCATGATCCGGGTGCCGGCCCGCAGGCCGGGCTCGACCCGGGTCCGGTCCGTACGGGACGCACCGTCGGGGCCGGTCCAGCGCACGCCGACCCACACGGGAGCGGTGCTCACCCGGCTGCTCGACCGGGGCTCGGCATTCTCCAGGAGGACGGCGGAGACCCTCTGCCGCTCAGTCCGCTGCCGCTCCAAGTGCTCCGCCGACGCGGCCCCCGCCCACACCCCTGCCAGCGCGGCGGCGGCCACCGCGCACAGCCACAGGACGAGCACGAGCCAGGCTTCGACGACGTCGGTGGGCCGCTTGAGCGGATTGCGTCGCCACCGCCACCATCGCACCCGCGTACCAGGTGTTCTCGCCATCGACCCACACCCCCTGCGCCGAGAGAACCGACGGCTTCTTCTTCCAGTGTGCCCGCTCGGCCGTCGGGGGAGCGCGCCCGTCGCCCCCCTCGCTGACGTGGCTGCCCGCTCGTACGGGCAGCCCGACCGATGCCAAGGGTGGCCATGGGCAGGTGGGTCAGGCCAGAGCCGAGACCGCCGACAGTGTGGAGGCGATCAGGGACACCAGGCCCGGCACTCCTCCGCACTTCTCCTTGATCTTGCCCAGCAGGCTCTTGGCCACGGCTCGGCCTTCAGGGCTGTCCAGGGGCTGCTCGCTCACCGTGTCCAGGAAGCCGACGCACAGGGCGTAGTCCCTGATGCTGCCCCGTTCGCTGTCCATGCCCTGCCGGATCCGGCCCAGCAGTGCGGCTATGTCCTGTAACTCGTTGCGGCTGCCGGAGTTGTCCTGGGTCTGGTTCGACTGGTAGGCGCCCGGCTGGTTCTGCACGTTCTGCATGGATCCGTTGTTCTGGATGCCCGAGTTGGTGCCTGAGGGCTGCTGCGGTTCCTTGCGGCTGAACATCACTTCGCTCCTCCTGACGACTGCTGGGAGCCCACCGCTCCCGGCTGGTTCTGCACGTTGCTCATCTCGCCGGTGTTGATGACGCCGCTGTTGAGAACCACTGTGATGCGTTCCCGGTAGGCGCCGGTGTCGACGTTGTGTCCGACCAGGAAGCCGTCGACCGAGGCGAGGACCCGGCCCTGCATCATCTCGATGTACCGGCGGGCGTCGTCGTACTGGAGCATGTCGTCCATGTGGCGGGTCGAGTACGCCTCGCGCAGGCTCACCGGCCCCGTGCCGGGATCCTGTTCGGGCTCCTGGTCGCCGGCCCTGGCCCGTTTGAACAACCGGACCACGAACCAGCCGGTGTCCACGGCGGCGAGATAGGCGGTGCGCCGCTGCCAGGCCCACCCCGACGCCGACGCCTTCTTCTCCGCCTCGCGCAGGACGGGGTGGACCGGGTTGACCACGTGGGGGCGGACGACGACCCGGAGGTAGTGGTTCTCGTAGGCGAATCCGACGAACAGCGAGGCAACCAACTCACCGTCCCAGGAGGTCATCCGCGCGCACAGGAACCGCCGGGCGACCTTCGGCGCCCGCTGGGCGTCCGCGGCCCGCACTCCATCGCGGGCCAGGGAGACCAGCCCCTCCCACCGGTCGGGTGTCAGCATCTCCCAGCGCTCGGCGGAGATCGCCGCGACCCCGAACACCTCCTGCGCGCTGTCGGGATGGAAGTCTCGCAGCGGGGCGATGGGACGCTGCAGCTCACGGGCCACATGCGCGTGCAGGTCGTCCGGGGTGAACTCGACCACCCCGGACCCCGTGTGGGCTCCGGTCAGCAGGTCCGCCACACTCGGCGGGATCCTCGAAGAACCGCTGTCGCCTTCGTCGCCCGCGTCGTCGTCCCGCGACCTCGCAGGCATCACGTCGATGCCGATCTGGGTCTCGAACCAGACCTTGCCGGCGCCGACGAAGTGGTAGCGCGCCCCCGAGCTGCGCACCTGGTTCCGGTACGGCACGACGTCCCCGTACGACGCGTCCCGGATCCGCTCCACCGCGTCCTGGAACCGGCGCGGCACCTCGGCTCCCCACGCCTCGCCCCCGTGGTCGTCGAACACCGTGCGCAGGCGCCGCTGGGCGAGTGTCCGGTCGGTCCAGAAGGCCGCCCACAGCCCGGCCAGCACCACCAGCGGCGCGAGGTAGGCGACGGGCGTCCACGCACACAGCCCTGCGGCCCCGCAGGCCAGGGCCATGAGGATGCGACGCAGCCACAGCAGCCGCTGGGCCTGTGCGCACGCCGTCAGCACTGCCTCCAGGTCGAATCCGTACGACGGTGCCGGCCGCCCGTCCGCCACCACACGGCGGCGCACCCAGCGCACGTACTCGTGGCCGACCACCACCCTCGGCTGCTTGGGTGCGGTCGGCTCGTCATCGGTGAGCAGTCTCGCCATCGCGGTCTTCTCCCCGGAGAGGGCTTCTTTGGCCGCCTTCTCCAAGCGCCGCTGCCGCACCTTCCTGGGAGTGAGCCTCTCGCGCATCTGTCTGGCCTGCTTCCGTCGCCACTTTTCGAGGTGGTCGGCGAACTCCCGGGCCCTGTCCGGCCGCAGATGTGCGGCCGCGCAGAGTAATCGTGTGGGTTCGGTCATCCCGTACGTGCCGGCCCGTCCGTCGCCATTCGTTGCCTGCCGCGGCACCGCCGGAACCTTGAGCAACGCCCCGGCACTGTCCGCGGATCTTATGAACTCCGTGTCCATGCACCCCCCGTCCCTCGGCAGGACGAACGATCGTGCCGCACCCGGCCGGGTTCTGCATACCCCACCGCCGCACCTTCCCGGACACCGGCCTGCGGAGATCTGTCGTCGCCCGGCATCAAGAAGGCATCAAGACTGCCGGAGCACGGCAATGCGCAGGCAGGCAGGCCCCGTTCAAGATGGCGGTGACAGAGGCAGGGAATTCGGGAGCTCGCTTCGGGGGTGAGGACATGGGACACGTCGTCGGCACCGCCGTGCGGTTCCCCACGGTCCTTCTCACCTCCGCTCTGGTGGTCGTGCTCGCCTTCTGGCTACTGGTTCTGCTGGGCCGAGTCGGCGTGCGCGACTTCGACGCCGACGCCCCGTCGCTGGCCCGCTCTCTGAGCGGGATGCCGGTCGCCGTCGCGGCAACTGTCGCGATCCTCGGCGCCTGGCTGGTCAGCCTCACCGGAACGGTGCTCGTCGACCTGGCCGGCCTGACGGGACCTGGTGGCGCCGCGGCCCGTGTCGTACTGCTCGTGGTGTCCGTGCTCGCCGCCCGGATCGTGGCCCGAAGGTGCGCGGCTCCTCTCGTCAGGCTGTTCCTCGGCCACACCCGGCCACGCCGACGGGCAGTGGCAAGCAGCGCGCCGTACGACCCCGGCAGTGCCGACGCCTGCGGCTGAGCCGTCCGAAGACCCCGCCGCACACGCCCGCAGCCGAGCGGGCTGTCCCGCCTCGCCGTCGAGGCGTCAACTCCGCGCAGACTTCAAGGATTTCGTATGGATGCCATCACCGTGGGCTTCAGTGTGCTCATCGTCGCCTGCCTGCTCGTCGTGATCGCCGTGCTGTTCGTCGTCTCCCGGTTGTTCCGCAAGGTGGAGCAGGGCAAGGCCCTGATCGTCTCCAAGCTGCGGAAGGTCGACGTGACCTTCACCGGGCAGGTTGTACTGCCCGTGCTGCACAAGGCCGAGGTGATGGACATCTCGGTGAAGACGATCGAGATCACCCGGGCTGGCAAGGAGGGGCTGATCTGCCGGGACAACATCCGCGCCGACATCCGGATCTCGTTCTTCGTGAAGGTGAACAAGACCGTCGAGGACGTCATCAAGGTCGCCCAGGCGGTCGGCACGGCGCGGGCGAGCGACCAGAGAACGCTGCAGGAGCTGTTCCACGCGAAGTTCTCCGAGGCGCTGAAGACGGTCGGCAAGCAGATGGACTTCACCGACCTCTACACCAAGCGCGAGGAGCTGCGGTACCAGATCATCGAGCTGATCGGCGTCGACCTCAACGGCTACCACCTGGAGGACGCGGCGATCGACTACCTGGAGCAGACGCCCCTGACGCAGCTCGACCCGGCCAACGTCCTGGACGCGCAGGGCATCCGGAAGATCACCGAGCTGACGGCCGTGGAGCATGTGCGCACCAACGAGGCCCAGCGCACCGAGGAGAAGGAGATCACCCGGCAGAACGTCGACGCCCGCGAGGCCATCCTGGAGCTGGAGCGCCGGCAGGCGGACGCCGAGATCAAGCAGCGGCGGGAGATCGAGACCGTACGGGCGCGTGAGGAGGCCGAGACGGCCCGGGTGATGGAGGAGGAGCGGCTGCGGGCGCAGTCGGCGTTCCTGAGGACCGAGGAGCAGCTCGGGGTGCAGCGGGAGAACCAGGCCCGTGAGGTCGCCGTCGCGCAGAAGAACCGTGAGCGGGTCATCGCCATCGAGAACGAGCGCATCGAGAAGGACCGGCTCCTTGAGGTCATCGCCCGGGAGCGCGAGACCCAGCTGACGCAGATCGCCGCCTCGAAGGAGGTCGAGGGCGAGAAGCGGGAGATCGCCGAGGTCATCCGGGAGCGGGTCGCGGTGGACCGTACGGTCGCCGAGCAGGAGGAGGCCATCAAGAAGCTGCGTGCGGTCGAGGAGGCCGAGCGTGGCCGACAGGCTGTGATCATCGCCGCCGAGGCGGAGGCGCAGGAGAAGCTGGTCAAGGACATCAAGGCCGCGGAGGCCGCCGAGCAGGCCGCCGTCCACCGCGCAGCCGAGGAACTCACCCTCGCCGAGGCCCGGTTGAAGTCGGCCGACCTCGACGCCCAGGCCAAGCTGCGGCTCGCCGAGGGCGTACAGGCCGAGGCCGCCGCTGAAGGGCTCGCGGCGGTCCAGGTACGGGACAAGGAGGCCGAGGTCGTCGAGAAGGCCGGCCGTGCGGAGGCCGAGGCGGCCGGGGCGCGGATGCGGGCCGAGGCGGAGGGCGCGCGGGCGAAGGCGCTTGCCGAGGCCGAGGGCATCGGCGAGAAGCTGAAGGCGGAGGCGGCCGGTCTGACGGAGAAGGCGGAGGCGATGGCCGCGCTCGACGAGGCGTCCCGCGGCCACGAGGAATACCGGCTGCGGCTCCAGGCGGAGAAGGAGATCCGGCTGGCCGGACTGGACGTGCAGAAGCACGTCGCCGAGGCACAGGCCACGGTGCTCGCCACCGGGCTGGAGAAGGCCGACATCAACATCGTCGGCGGGGAGTCCGTCTTCTTCGACCGTCTCGTCTCCTCGATCTCGCTCGGCAGGAGCGTCGACGGGTTCGTCCAGCACTCCGAGACCGCCCAGGCTCTCGCGCGGCCCTGGCTGGACGGTACGTCGAGCTTCACCGACGACCTCGGCCGCGTCCTCGGCTCGGTCTCCACGGCCGACGTGCAGAACCTGACCGTCTCCGCCCTGCTGATGAAGCTGATGCAGACGGGCGGAGCCGACTCCGGCGCACTGGAGCAACTGCTCAGCAGGGCCGGCGAACTGGGTGTCGCCGACACCTCGCTCGCCGCGCTCAACGGCAGCGCCAAGGTCTGACAGACGGCGGTCCGGAGCTGCCGCACAGGGGACGGCAGCTCCGGACCGCATTTTCTCCTTCCGACTTCCTGAGAGGGATCCCATGACCACCGGCCTGGACACCGGCACGTACGAGGTGCTGCGCGACCGCCTCACCGCGCAGGCCGCGGAACTCGCCCGCCGCGCCGAGGAGCTGAACGCCCGCCGCACCGAGGAGTTCGGCTCCACGCGGCTGGAACTCGCCGGCACCGAGCGGCTGCGCACCGAGCACACTTGCGTACCTCGGGACATCGTGTCCGTGGGCGACGTCCTGCTCTTCGGCCACAACGTATTCCTCGGCCGCGGGTCGGAGACGACCGTGGGTGACATCTTCGCGCTGCACGACCGGGACCTGAACCGGCTGCCCGACGACGCCGTGCCCGGCCTGCTGGACGACCCCGCCTTCGTCCGTGAGTTCACCGCCCTCTACCGCTACTACCGGCAGGCCCACCTCCTCCAGCTCCGCCGTGTCGACGGCAGGCTGCTGGCCGTCTTCCAGACCGGCGAGCAGGCCGGCGACATCCGCGTCCTGCGCTGGGCCGTGACCGACGACGCCCAGGTGTCCTTCCTGGACGCGCGGGGCGAGCGCGACCACGTCTTCCCGTCCGCCCACGACTTCGCGTGGACGCCGACGTCCCGTGAGGACCATGTCCTCGGCCGCCACCCGCACGTCTCCATCGAGGGCGAGGTCTTCGTCGAGACCGTCGGCGGCACCCTCACCGTCAAGGTCGAGAACAACACGGGGACCGGCGAGGGCGTCCACTCCGAGCCCGTCGACGAGCCCCTGCAGTCCCTCGCCGACGCGGACATCGCGTACGCGCGCGTGGGGGCCCTGATCCTGCTGCGCATCCGCCCCTACAACGAGGACACCGACCGCCACCTGGTGTTCAACACGCTCAGCAGGTCGGTCGTCCGCATGGACGGCATCGGGCAGGGGTGCCGCCGGCTGCCGGAGGACCAGGGCATCGTCTTTCCCGGCGGCTACTGCCTGGCCGCAGGCACGCACAAGACGTTCGAAGGTGTCGACTCCAAGGGGCTGGAGTTCGAGCGGGCGGTCCGCTCGCCCAACGGCGAGGACGTGCTGTTCGCCTTCCACGCGCGCGTGGAAGGACGCAGCCTGCTGCTGCCCTACAACATGATCCGCAAGGAGGTCGCCACCCCGCTGTCCTGCCACGGCTGGGCCCTGTTCGACGACGGCGCGCTCGTCGTCCTGCGTGCCGACAGCGACGAGCCGCAACGCGTGCACCCCGTCCAGCTGTGGGACTCCCCGTACGTCTCCGACACCCACGCCGCCGCCAAGCCCGTCGGCACCGGCCCGCTCGCCCGCGTCGGCAACGCCGACCTCGTGCGCGGCATCTCCGACTGCCTGTCCATCACGCGCGCCGTCACCGAGACCACCCCGACGAGGGAGATGTACGAGGCTCTGGCCGCCGCGTGCGTCCGGGCGGCGGACTCCTACCATTGGCTGGGCGAGCCCGCACTCGGCGATCTGCACGAGCCGCTCACCCAGGTGCGCGCCACCGCGGAGCAGGTCTTGGCCGAGTTCGAGACCGTCCAGGCCCTCACCCGCCAGGCCGCCGAGACGCTGGTGGAGGCGGCGGCGAGGGTCGACGCAGTCGTACGACGTCTGCGAGGCGAAGCACCCCGCAGCACCGCCGCCTGGGTCACCGGACTGACCGAACTGAGGCACGCCCAGGGGCACCTGCTCACCCTCAAGGACATGCGGTACGCCGACGCCTCCCGCATCGACGAACTCGCCACCGACGCCGCGGCCGACCTCGCCACCTTCGGGCAGCGGGCCGTCGCCGACCTCGCCCGCGAGGACGCCTTCATCGGCCACCAGAGCGACATCGAGCAGCTCGTCGCCGACGCGGAGGCGATCACCACCGTCGCCGAGACCGCTCCCGTCGCCGCCCGCCTCGACGAACTCGCCGACGGACTGCGCACGGTCACCGAGGTCGTCACCGGTCTCGACATCGGCGACGCCACCGTCCGTACGTCCATCCTGAAGCGCATCGCCGGGGTCCTCGGCGGCGTCAACCGAGCCCGCGCCCTCCTCGACGGCCGTCGCCGCGCGCTCCTGGACCGTGAGGGACGGGCCGAGTTCGCCGCCGAGTTCGCCCTGCTGGGTCAGGCGGTCACCGGCGCGCTCGCCGTCGCGGACAGCCCCGAGGCGTGCGAGGAGCAGCTCGCCCGCGTCCTCGTACAGGTGGAGAACCTGGAGTCCCGGTTCGCGGAGTTCGACGACTTTCTCGGCGACCTCGCCGACAAACGCGACGAGGTCCACGAGGCGTTCTCCGCCCGCAGGCAGACCCTCGCCGACGCCCGCGCCCGCCGCGCCGAACGCCTCTCCGAGTCGGCGTCCCGAATCCTGCGGACCGTCGCCCCCCGCGGAGGCACGCTCGCCGACGCGGACGCCGTCACCACGTACTTCACCTCCGATCCCCTCGTCGTGAAGGTCCGCCGCATCGCCGACGAGCTGCGCGAACTCGGCGACCAAGTCAGGGCGGAGAATCTCGACGCCCGCCTCAAGGCCGCCCGTCAGGAGGCCCTGAGGTCCCTGCGCGACCGTACCGACCTGTACACCGACGACGGCCGCACCTTGCGTCTGGGCAGCCACCGCTTCGCCGTCAACAGCCAGCCCCTCGACCTCACCCTCGTCCCGCATGGCGACGGTCTTGCCTTCGCCCTCACCGGCACCGACTACCGCTCCCCCGTGACCGATCCCGACTTCGCCGCGACCCGCCCGTACTGGGACCGGAACCTGCTGTCGGAGTCGCCGGAGGTCTACCGCGCGGAGCACCTCGCCGCCCGGCTGCTGGACGAGCACGGTCCCGCGGTGCTTGCGGGGGCCGACCTGCCCTCCCTGGTCCGGCAGGCGGCGGAGGCCGCCTACGACGAGGGATACGAACGCGGTGTCCACGACCACGACGCGGCCCTGATCCTCACCACCCTCCTGCGCCTGTACGAGAACGCGGGACCACTGCGTCACGAGCCCGCGGCCCGTGCCGCCGCCCAGCTGTTCTGGGCCCACGTCACGACCGCCGAGGCCCGGCAGGACTGGCGGCGGCGCGCCGTCTCGCTCGCCCGCGCCCGGGACACGTTCGGCGTGACTCCCGCGATCGACGACCTGCGGGCCGAGCTGGCGGAGACGATCGGCACGGCTGCAGCGGCCGCCTATCTCTTCGAGGAGCTGACGAGCGGCCCCGACGGCTTCGTCATCAGCACCAGTGCCCGCACGCTGCTCGACAAGTTCCACCGCACGGTCGGCACGTCGGCCTACGACGACGACCTCGCCGCACTCGGCAACCTGGCCGCACGCAGGCAGCTCGTCGAGGCGTGGCTCTCCTCGTACACCGCCGCGACCGGCACGGACATCACCCCCGGCGACCTGGCCGAAGCGGTGGCCGCCGAACTCTGCCCCGGCCTGACCCGCTACGAATCCGACGCGCCGCTGACCGAGACGGTCGCAGGACTGCTCGGCGCTCATCCCCGCATCACCGACCGGCCCCTGCCCCTCCGTATCGACGAGTTCCTCGCACGCACCCACGCGTTCCGCACGCACGACGTTCCCGGTCACCGCGCCTACCAGCGCCGCCGTACGGAGTTGGTGGCCGCCGAGCGGGCTCGCCTACGACTGGACGAGTACCGGCCGCGGATCACGTCGTCGTTCGTCCGCAGCAGACTCATCGACGAGGTGTATCTCCCGCTGATCGGAGACAACCTCGCCAAGCAGCTCGGCACCACCGGTGAGTCCAGTCGCACCGACACCGGTGGCCTGCTGCTGCTCATCTCCCCGCCCGGCTACGGCAAGACGACCCTCATGGAGTACGTCGCCGACCGCCTCGGCCTCCTCCTCGTCAAGGTCAACGGACCCGCCCTCGGCCACACCGTCACCTCCCTCGACCCGGCCGAGGCCCCGAACGCCACAGCCCGCCAGGAGATCGAGAAGATCAATTTCGCGCTGGAGACGGGCAACAACACCCTCCTGTACCTGGACGACATCCAGCACACCTCGCCCGAGCTGCTGCAGAGGTTCATCCCGCTGTGCGACGCCACCCGCCGTATCGAGGGCGTCCGGAACGGCGAGCCCCGCACCTACGACCTGCGCGGAAAGCGCTTCGCGGTCTGTATGTCCGGCAACCCCTACACCGAGTCCGGCGCCCGATTCCGCATTCCCGACATGCTCGCCAACCGCGCCGACATCTGGAACCTCGGCGACGTCCTCACCGGCAAGCAGGACGCCTTCGCGCTCAGCTTCGTCGAGAACGCCCTCACCGCGAACCCGGTCCTGGCCCCGCTCGCGGGCCGCGACCGGACTGACCTGGACCTGATGATCGGGCTCGCGCAGGGCGAATCCACGGCCCGGGCCGACCGGCTCACCCACCCCTACGCACCGGCCGAGCTGGAACGGATTCTGGCCGTCCTACGCCACTTGCTCAGAGCCCGGGACACGGTGCTGGCGGTCAACAGCGCCTACATCAGCTCGGCGGCCCAGTCGGACACCACGCGAAGGGAACCGCCCTTCCAGCTCCAGGGCTCCTACCGCAACATGAACAAGATCGCCCAGCGCGTCCAGCCGGTCATGAACGACGCCGAACTGGCCGCGTTGATCGACGACCACTACACGGCCGAGGCCCAGACGCTCACCAGCGGCGCGGAGGCCAACCTGCTGAAGCTGGCCGAACTACGCGGCACCCTCACGTCCGAGCAGGCCACCCGCTGGGCCGACATCAAGATCGCCCACGTCCGGGCGCAGACCCTCGGCGGCCCGGAGGAGGACCAGCTCGCCCGGGCGATCGCCGCCCTCGGACTCCTCGCGGACAGGATCGCCGCCGTGGAGTCCGCCATCGACCGCGCCGCCGACCCCCGCCGCCTCATGGCCAACCCGACGGCCCGACACGCGGCCCGGCCGGCGACGAGTGACGAACGTCCGACCTGAGCCGGTGCCACCACGGGAGCGGTGCCCCTGGCTGATTGCCGCGTCTGCCCTCAAGCGGTGTCCGATGCTCCCGCCACCCTGAGGAGTTCGTGCAGAAGATGCGAGGCCGTGATCACGCCCAGCAGATGGGTGCCCCCTTCCCCGTGCCTTCCCTTCGCCGCCGCGACCGCCACGAGCGGGCTGCGCAGCCGCGCCATCAGCGCTGCCACCTCCAGCGCGGTGTCGTCCGGACCGGCGATGGGTGGCGGGGCTGCCTCGCGGGGCAGGCAGTCTCCGACCCGGCGGCCTGCCAGGGCCTGGCAGAGGCGGTCGGCGTGCCTCTCGTCGACGACTGCCGCGAGTGTCGGGTCCTCGATGACGTAGGAGGGCACAAGCACCTTGATCATCTGGGAGGCGGGAAGGACCGCCTTCGGCTCGCCCTGCTCGTCCACAACCAGCAGCCCCGGCAGCTTGTGCTCGGCCATGAGCCTGGCCGCCTCCAGGGCGTCGCTGCCGACGCTCACCATTTCGTACTCGACCGCCAGGTCCCGGGCGCGCATGGCGGGCTCCTCGTCTGCTGGGAAGATTGCTGTACCCACCGTCTTACGTCATCGGTGAGCGAGCCAGCTCATTGACGCGAAACATACGCGGCGGCACCGGAAGAACCAGCGCGAGGGGGAGATCAGGCCGCGGCCCGGCCGACGGGACGCCATCAGGGCTCCTCACCGATGCCCTGGTCACGGGCCTGCGCGGACGCGGCGCCCCGCCGGAACCGGTCACCGAGCTGCGACCCGGCGATGAGCCCGGCCGCGAAGAGCAACAGACCGGCCTCCGCCACGGGCAGGAGGAACATCGCGTCCCCTCCGACCAGCCCGCCCCACCGTCCCAGCGGGACGATCAGCCCGCCGAGCCACATGACCAGGAGGGCCACGCCCCGGACACGGATGCCCCAGGAAGTCGTACGGCTGCGGACCCGCTTGGGCGCCCAGCCCTGCAGCGAAGCGATCGACAGAGGCAGCACGAAGGCGGACCAACCGACCACCCACACCCACAGGAACACGTCCAACACTCCCTCTTCGCAGCGGCTCGGAGACACCGCCGGCATTCATCCCCAGAGGCCCGGGCGATCGGCAAGCGCCCGGGCTCACACCCTTGCCCGTACCGACGTCAGCCGGTGATCTCGATCTTGCCGTTCGCCTCGGCGGACGCCGCGGCCTCGGACTGCGCACCACCGGCCCGCTGCGTGATGGTCTTCAGCAGTTCGGCAAGGTCGACGCCAGTGGTGGAGCTCAGCAGCTCGACGCCCTGGGCGACGTTGTCGGCGACCGTGCGGGACAGCTGCGAGGCGCCGTCGGTGGAGATGACGGTCATCTTGTCCACGGCGCTGAGCGGCTCGGACGCCTTGGCGACGACCTGCGGCAGGACCTCGACGAGCATCTGCAGCACCGCCGCGTCACCGTACTGGGCGAACGCGTCGGCCTTCTTCCGCATGGCCTCGGCCTCGGCGGCGCCCTTGGCGCCGATCGCGGCGGCCTCCGCCTCACCCTCGATACGCACCGCTGCGGCGAGCGCCGCGCGCTGGGCCTTCTCTCCCTCACTGGTCAGCCGGGCCCGCTCGGCGGCCGCCTCGGCCTCCTTGACCAGCGCGATGCGCCGGGCTTCGGCCTCCTGCTCGGCCTGGTAGCGGGCGGCGTCGGCGGGCTTGCGGACCTTGGTGTCCAGCTCGCGGTCGGTGAGCGCGGCCTGGCGCTCGGCGACCTTCTCCTGCTCGGCGAGCACCTCCTGGCGCCGGGCCGCCTCGGCCAGCGGGCCGGCAGCAGCGGCACGGGCGGCGGCCTCGTCGGTCTCAGCCTTGATCTCCGCCTGCTTCAGCGCGAAGGTCCGTTGCGCGACGGCGATCTCCTCCTCCGCCTTCAGCCGGGCCTGCTCGGCGGCCCGCCGGGCGACGGCCTCGGCGATGTCGGCCTCCTGCTTGGCACGGGCAGCCTCGGGGCGTCCGAGATCCTCCAGGTAGGAGCCCTCGGTGGTGATGTCCTGGATCTGGAACGCATCCAGGACCAGACCCTGCCCGGACAGGCTCGCCTCGGCCTCCTCGGCAACCTGGCCCGCGAAGGCGGCGCGGTCACGGATGATGTCCTCGACCGACATCCGGCCGACTATGGCGCGCAGGGCGCCGGAAAGCACTTCCTGGGTGAAACCGACGATGCCGTCCTGCTGCATCAGAAACCGCTGCGCAGCGGCCCGGATCGAGTCCTCGGTGCCGCCCACCTTGACGATCGCGACACCCTCGAGGTGTGCCTTCACACCGCGCAGGGTGACCGCGCCGCGCACCGCGACCGGGATGTGCCGCGAGGACAGGTCAAGGGTGAACTTCTGCTGCACGAACGGAACGACGAACACACCGCCGCCGACCACGACCTTCTGGCCGCTGTTGTCGGTGAAGACCCGGCCGGTCTCCGGGTCGGTGGCCTTCTTGCCACGCCGGCCGGTGACGATGAACGCCTCACTCGGGCCGGCCACCTTGTAACGGGTGATGACCACCAGGCCGAGCAGGACGAGCAGGACGACGACTCCCACCACGGCGAAGACGACTGGACTCATGGTGAATTCCCCTCAGCCCTCCCAGGGGACGGCGGATCGACACGGGTTCGTGTGAAGGAACGTGCGGAACAGGCACCGGCGGCGCGGTGCGACGAGAACGGCTGTGAGCTGCGGTCGGTCAGCGCTCCACGGGGCGTACGGACACCGCAGTCTGCGACAGAGTCCCCTCGACCCAGACATCGGCTCCTCGGGCCACGGGCGTCGGACTCTTCGCGGCGAGTTTCACCAGTTGGCCGGCCAGGTGGACCAGCACCTCGCCGTAGCCGTCGGCCGGAATCGCCGTCACCACGGATCCCGGAGCGCCGATCAGGTCGTCGTCGCGCGGAGCCGCACCGGACCGGTCACGCAACAGCACTCGGCTCAGGCGGTACGCCAGCCAGCCGGTGACGACGCCGGCCGGCGTACCGATCGCGGTCGCCCCGACCGTGCCCACACCCGTGGTGCCCATGGCGATAGCCCCGGCGAAGCCGAGCATGGACACGAATCCCGCGATGACCGGAAGCGAGAGCAGCCCGTCGAAGAGTCCTTCGAGGACGCCGTCGAACACGAGGGACAGCGCGAGGAGTACGACTCCCACGATGCCGAGACCGAGAAACCAGCCCACCTGCTCACACCTCCTCTCCTCCTCGTCGCCGTGCCGGTGCGTGCATGTTCACATGTGTGCGCGGCTCCTGGCATTGCCTGCACCCGGCAATCTTTATGTTCTCTTGATGCCGGACTCTGCAGACCGCATTACGTGACCATGAAGCAAGTCTCACGAGATCCGCGGGTGGCGGTGCGCCGCGCGTCCTCGGCCAACACAATGCCTGACCCGCGGCCCTGCACACCGCTGCCCCCTCAGAACAACGGGGCCGAGCCCATCTCCACACTGAACGCCACCGGGTCGCTGTCGAACCCGCGGACCACGCCATGGAACTCCCACGCGCCGGAGTCGTCCCTGGTGAACTCCGCGACGGTCCCAGCGGTGGATCCTGCGATCTGCGCGAAGTCGTCCTTCAGCAGCTCCTTGTACCCCTCGACGACCAGAACTCCGGCGTTCGACAGGTCACCGAAGGTCTTGGGGCCGCAGTTCTGGTGGATCGCCACCCCCACGACCACGCGCGCGAAGGAGGAGGCGAGGCGGTCGAGTTCCAGAGTCATCGCCTCGACGTAGCCGAGGCCTTGGCCGGTCCGGCTGTGCCGGCTCATGTTGATGGTGCCGTCCGGCGAACGGCTGTCGTAATGGACGATGTAGACCGGTGGCCCGTACGGCGCTTCCGCCGAGTAGGTCGCCGCAATGATGTCGAGGTGATGAGGCGGCTGACGCAAGGGACTCGGGTCCCACTTCAGCCGTACCTCGACCTTCCCCAGCCCCTTGTTACCGCTGCTCACCGTGCTGCTGCCTCTCCCGTTGCCGAGCCATCACGGGCTGTCCCCGCATGTCAAGTATGGTTCTTTGTCGCTCCGTTGATGCCTTCGGACTCCAGGCCTGCTGCCGACGGGATGTGTACACACGCAGTGGACGGCGGCGAGACTGGCTGTTCGAGCGGCACAGAGCCCGCGCGGCTCGAACCAGGGGCCGGTAGTTGAAGTCGACCACCTGTCCGACCTGAGCCTGATGCCCCGCTCCAAGGTCAAGGTCACCTTCAAGGCGCTGCGCCAAGTCGGCGTCGCACAGGCCGTGTACTGCCAGCAGGCACAAAACCTGCCGGTGACCGCTCCTCGGACCCGACAGCCGCTCTCGCCGCCCGGCGTCATGACATCCGATCATGCTTTTGACCTGCAACAACCCACCAGCGGGACAAAAGCAAGGCGCATTCGACCCGGGTTCGACCCCGACCCCCTCCCGGCGCGACAACGACCAACCTTGATCTGCAGCTATACGAATTCTGCCGCTGTACCAGCCGTATGCCGCCAAAGAGGCACCAGAGGAGCAAAAAAACGGACATATATCTCAATGAGATGGTCACCGATGAACGAGCCCGTGACCGCGGACAGACGGCATGACTGCTGTCTTTCTTCCCGGCGCGCAGCGGCACGGTGCCTCACATCAGCGCTCCCACCAGGGACTTTCCAAGCCCTCTTCCGTGACACGGAAGCCGTATTGCGCCCCCGCACAGCCCGTCCCGACGATGTCGCCACGACCCAAAGACGGGAGCCGAACACCATGCCGCACATCACCGCATTCGCCAGGAACCAGTGGTTCCCGGGGTGAGCGGCCAGCGAGATGCCCTCACCGGTGATCACTTCCATGGTCCACTTCAGGGCGCGATCGGCAATCGAGTTCAGTCAGAGCGGGTCGGCAGGAAGACACCTCGTACATGCACTTCCGAATGCGCCCGACAATCAAATGTCCACCACAGATCGACATTGGGCCACATTCAACGCCTGAAATGCCTGAATTTTCCGCATGGACAGTGGACGCGGACGATGATACGCGGGTCCAAGATCGACCCGGATTCGACCCGGACAGTTTGTCCAGCGAGTAAACATTGCCTCTGAGCTGCGGAAATAAAGAGCGGCAGACGAGTCGGGCTGTACGCCGGGTAATTTCGGTGCACCGCCCTGACCTGGGCTTATGAAGGCCGAAACGGCTGTGACCTGCTAGGACGGGTTGCAGAGGCGATCGGAGGCAGTCAGAGGGAAACGCTCTGATTCGACCCCGGTTCGACCCGGGCCACTCAGAGGCAGTCAGAGGCGATCCCTCTGATTCTGGCTCTGAGTGGACCTGAGTTGGCCGGCTCGGTCAAGGCGCCACCCTTGACGCCCTCCGCTTCGCCCTGGTCGAGCTGCGATGGGGACGCCTGCCTCCAGCGAGGCCAAAACACGAAAGCCCCCAGGATGGCCGTCCTGGAGGCTTCGTTGGCACCGATTGGAGGTCGGTTCCGGGCACCACCCGTGGTTTTAGCGGGCCTAGGTGGCGTCCATGTCTTTGCGAGACGACCCCCAGAATGCCATACGACGCACCCACTCCGCACTACTCACAGCAGGCTTCATCCCAACCAGAGGCAGTCACAGGCACTCAGACCCAGCGGCAGGGGCTCGCCCAGCTCCCGCGCACCGCAGCTGATCTGGTCCTCCTCGGAGACCTCACCGGTCGTTACGCGGCGGGCAGTTACAGCAAGCTCGATCGCGGCGGACGGGTCGTTCATCGCGAAGGCCGCCAGGGCATGGCCGAGCACGGCCACCGGATTACTGCGGCAATCGCCTGCCACGTTGCCCGCGCCGGGGGCACGGTCGACCAGCTCGCAGGTCTGCTCATGCATCCGGACCACGAGGGCGGCAGGCACACACAGAACATCGCACTGCGTTCCGGGCAGGCCCGAGCCCTGGCCTACCTCCATCGGGTTTGGAGCAGCGCCTGTGCAACCGTCCGCAACACAAAGGAGGTTGATTCTCGCCAGGACTCCTACGAGGACCTCGCCGCCCTTCGCGACCGTATCGAGGTCACCCCATGGCGTGGGGAGCGCGGACGTACGGCGCTGCGAGTGCTGCGGGCGCATCTCAACTTCGCAGAAGTCGCTGGCGGCCGTCTGCACGCCGCGAGCGAGCGCCAGACCGCAGAGGAGGCCGGAATCTCCCGGCAGACGCTGCGCAAGGCGTACGAGACCGTCCTGAAGCCGGGCGGGTGGCTCCGCCGGCTGCGGGTCGGACGCGGCAAGGAGGGCTCCTCCTGGTACCTCGGGAACGGTCCGGGGAGCGTCACACAGAAGGGGCTTTCTCGCTCACAGACCACTCAGTTCCCCCCCGCCCCAGCGCTTGAGGAGTGGTCCACCTCCGAGACAGCTCTTTCGGCCGACATCGACTCCACCATCGTCAGCCACCTGATGTCCCACGATGCCTTCGCTCACCTCGCGCTGGGCAGCTCGGCCCTCATGATCATCGGGGCCTTGCACGTGCGCTCGGCCCAGACAGTCGGCGAACTTGTCATCACCTCGTCCGTCTCCCGCGCCACTGTCTACCGGACCCTCCAACGCCTCGCGACTCACGACCTGGTGCAGCACGTCGGTGAGATCTGGACCCTGACCCCACGTGCCGTGGATGACTTCGGTAACAGCCCTCAGGAGGCTGTTACCGACCCAGAAGTCACGGCCTCGCACGGGTGGGACGTGATCGCTCGCCAATGCGGAACCACGGGCATCGCCGCGCGTCGAAGGGCGCTCCACGCTGCGGAACGCCGCGCCTATCGAGCGGTGTTGGAGCAGCTCGCAGAGCATCGCAGCAGGGCCGTGGTGATCGTCCGCGACGGCCGCCAGGTACTCGTCCCGTCGCCCCGCCCCGACGAGATCCCCTCCGCCTGGTGCACACCAGACGGACACGTCGTCGATCCGTCGACTGGTTGCGCAGCTTCCGACTGGCGGATCGCCACAGATGGACGGCTGATCCTCATCACCGCGGCTGACCAGCGCAGTTACGACGAGCTGTCAGCCGCCCATGCCGAAGCCCTCAGTGAATGGGAGTCCGCAGCATGACCTCACACGCCCAGAACACGCCTCCCGAGAGTGAACCGCCAAGCCCGCAGGCCTTGCGTGCGCTATACGAGTCCGGTGCCACGGTTGACGAACTCGTAGCCGATAGCGGGCTGTCGTATGGCACGGTCCTCAGAGGGCGGTATGTAAGTGCATAGGCGATTTGCCGTCACCTGAACGTGTGGCAGCACGGTATCCCGGCCGGTCGGCGGCCTCGGGCGTGCTGGGCTGAGCACCGTGAGCGAGGAGCGCAAGCCCTACAAGACTGACCTGTCCGACGAGCAGTGGGCGCTTGTCGAGCCGGTGATCGCCGCATGGAAGGCCGCACACCGCTCGGTCAGCGGTCACCAGGGCCGATACGAGATGCGGGAGATTGTCAACGCGCTCCTCTACCAGGGCCGCACCGGCTGCCAGTGGGACCTGCTTCCGCACGACCTGCCGCCGCGCGGTGCGGTGATGTACTACTTCACCAAGTGGCGCGATGACGGCACCGACCAGACCATCCACGACCTGCTGCGCTGGCAGGTGCGGGAGAAGGCGCGGCGGAAGGCGGACCCGAGTCTGGTGGTGCTCGACACCCAGAGCGTGCACGCGGCGGCTGGGGTGCCTGCGCAGTCGACGGGGTGTGATGCGGCAAAAAAAGTACCGGGCCGCAAGCGCGGCCTGGCCGTTGACGTGTTGGGCCTGGTGATCGCGGTGGTGGTGCTCGCCGCGTCGGTGCACGACAACGCCGCCGGCATCGCGCTGCTGGACAAGGTCGCCGGCGACACCGACACCGTTCAGAAGGCCCTGGTCGACCAGGGCTTCAAGAACGCCGTCGTCGCGCACGGGGAGAAGGTGGGCATCGAGGTGGAGATCGTCGAGCGCAACCCGGCGCAGACCGGGTTCGTGCCGATCCCCAAGCGGTGGATCGTGGAGCGCGCCTACGGGATCTTGATGCTGCACCGCAGGCTGGTGCGCGACTACGAGCACCTGCCGCGCAGTTCGGAGTCGCGGGTGTACTGGGCGATGACCGCGGTGATACTGCGCCGGCTGACCGGGGCCACCGCTGCGGCCTGGCGCAGCACATGACCGGCGGGGAGCTGGCTCTCGGGGCGGTACTGGCGCGGCTGGAGGAGCAGGAACGGGAGCTCGCCGTGCAGGCCGAGGCGACGAGGGAGCAGATCGCGCAGCTGACCGCACGGCTGGACGAACTCGGCCGGGCCGCCGAGGAGGTCCGGATCACCCGCAAGACACTGCTGGCGCTGCCCGATCCGCAGCCGCCCGCGCCGCCGGCGCCGAAGCTGCCGGACCATCCTGCCTACCAGCAGATCATGGCGGTGTTCGCCGCAGCCGACATGCCGCTGCGAGCGCGGCAGGTGTGTGAGGCGATGGACCTGGAGATCGCGCCCAACAACATCAACAACACCCGCCTGAAGCTCAAGCGGCTCGCCGAGCGCGGGATCCTGGTCGAGTCCGAGCAGGGCTTGTTCACCCAGCCGCGGCCGTAACCGCCAGGCGACGTCATGGCCGGTCCGCGCACCCCTCCCGAAAGCGCGAAACAGACATCAGGTCACGTACCGCCCTCTTAAGCACTTCTACACGACTCGGCTCGGCGCTTCCGGCGAGTTCGACCCCAAGACCGTGCAGGCATTGTCACGTCACGCAAAGTTCAACGAGACGTGGGACACGTACGCCCACCCCCCGCTAGCCGTCCAGGGCGTCAAGGTCAGCACCTTCGGATCCTTGTTCGCAGCATCCTGACTGGCCCTCTCCGGGGCGCATCATCTGCGTTGCGGGGACTTGACCTGACCCGACCTCGTTATGCAAGACTGAACACCAGTTCGAAGGCTCCCCAGTGCAGCACGAGGGGGTACCGGTCCGTGGAACGATCGGTGCACCCGATTCGACCCCGATTCGACCCCGTAAGTACCGGCAGAGTGGACCACCTCTCTGACCAGGGAAGATGGGGTGCAACGGAGGCCGTCAGTTATTACTGGCGGTAGTGATAGAAGCCCTCGCGCCCCCTGACGTCACCGACCTCCGTGTCGGCGACGACGACACCGGCGAGACCGCTCGGCGCGTCGAGGAGTGCGGGGGTGGACCGGGTGCCGGGCTGGGCGGCGGACGAGGTGACAGTCATTGGATTCCTCCTTGTATTGATTCGACTGTCCATGCTTGACTAAATCTCTGTCAATATTGATTGAATCAACGTATGTCTTCTGTGGATACGGTGACCCCCATGCGTGATCACGAACCCGCCCCCGGCCCCCCGGACCGACGGCTGAGCACCAAGGAGGCCGCCGAACTGCTCGGCGTGAAGCCCGAGACCGTGTACGCGTACGTGAGCCGCGGCCAGCTGAGCAGCAGGCGCACGCCCGGCGGCCGGGGCAGCACCTTCGACGCCAAGGAGGTCGAGGTGCTCGCGCGGCGCAACAGGCGGGAGAGCGGTGGGAGTCCCGGCTCGGGTGGAGAGCTGACCGTACGGACCCGGCTCACGTTCATCGACAAGGTCCGGTACTACTACCGGGGCGTCGACGCGGCCGAACTGGCGGCCCGGCACTCGTACGAAGAGGTCGCCGAGTGGCTGTGGACCGGCCGGAATCACCCCGGCGCCGCCTTCACCGCCCCCCTCGCCTCCGCCGAAGCCGCCCGCCGCGCGGTCGACGCGCTGCCCGAACACAGCGGCCCCACCGACCGGTTGCGGGTCGCCGCGGTCGCCGCGGCCGTCGCCGACCCGCTGCGGTTCGACCTGGCCGAGGAAGCCGTGCTCGGCACCGCGCGCATCCTGATCCCCACCCTCGTCACCGCCCTCCCTCCCCTGCACCCCACCCACCGCGACGAGGGCCCGCTGGCCCGGCGCCTGTGGGCGCGGCTCACCGTGCGCCCCGTGGACGAGGCGAAGCTGCGGGTCCTGGACACGGCGCTCGGTCTGCTCGTCGACCACGACCTGGCCGCCTCCACGCTCGCGGTGCGCGTCGCCGCCTCGGCCCGCGCGCACACGTATGCGGCGGTCTCGGCGGGACTCGGCGTCATCGAGGGGCCCCTGCACGGCGCCGCGAGCGGGCTCGCGCACCGGCTGCTGGACGAGGTGCTCGACCTGGGCGACGCGGGCCCGGTGATCGCCCAGGAGCTGCGGGCAGGCCGCCGCATCCCCGGCCTCGGCCACCGGCTCTACCCCGGTGAGGACCCACGCGCGCGTGCCCTGTTCGCCCTCCTCGAGGAGATCCCCGAAGCCGCACCCGCCCTGGCCGCGGCGCGCGACATCGTGGCCACGACCGCCCGCCACACCCCGCTGCACGCCAACGTGGACCTGGCACTCGGCGTCCTGACCGCCTCCTTCGGCATGAAGCCCTCGGCGGGCGAGACGATCTTCGCGGTGGCCCGGACGGCGGGATGGATCGCCCACGCCCTGGAGGAGTACGGCGAGCGGCCCCTGCGGATGCGTCCCAGCGGGCACTACGTGGGGCCGAAGCCGCCGCAGCACGTCCCCGACTAGGAGTTCGTCCTGGCGTACAGGCACGCGCGCGGAGCCGCCCGCACAGCCGCGCCCCTGGGACTCCACAGCCATCCACAGCCACCATGGGAGGTACTGCGCGTCAAGTCAGGTTAGGCTCACCTCTGTGAGTACGTGCGCGACCGACTCGCGGAACCTCGGCGAGCCCATGCCCGGAACCGCGGCCACCGCCTCGACCTGGCTCCTGCTGGAGCAGGCCGGTCCGTGGGGTGCCAAGGCGCTCACCTCGAGCCACCTGGACCCCGTACTGGGCCGAGCCCTCGAAGCCGCCGCGAAGGACACGGGCGTCCGCATCGCGCTCATCCGCCGCCCGGGCCGGCACGCCGACCCCGGGATGCCGCCCCCCGTACGGCATGTGTTCGCGGCCCACACCGCTCCGGGGAACGTCTGGCTGCACACCGCCACGACCACCGACCCCACGCGGCTGCTCGACCTCGACTTCACGGCACTCGGCCGGGGCGACCACCGCAGCTTCGACACCGCGCTGCGCGGCGGGCCGCACACGGGCGATCCGCTCGCCCTCGTCTGCACCAACGGCAAGCGCGACCGTTGCTGTGCCCTCCTGGGCCGCCCGCTCGCGGCCGAGCTGGCCGCCTCGGGCGTACAGGGCGTGTGGGAGGTCACTCATCTGGGCGGTCATCGCTTCTCCCCGACGGTTCTCGTCCTGCCGCACGGCTACGTGTACGGCCGCGCCGAGGCACACACCGTCAAGGAGGTCCTGCACGGCGTGCAGGAGGGGCGGGTCGTCGTGGACGGGTGCCGCGGGCGTTCGGCCTGGGAGCGGCCCGGACAGGCGGCGGAGCTGGCCGTGCGCCGGGCGACCGGCGAGGAGCGGGCCGGGGCGCTCGACGTCGTCCTCACCACGGGCGAGGCGCCGCGCTGGGAGGTGACCGTCGCGCACACCGACGGGCGCCACTGGCGGGTCGTGGTGGCTCAGGGCGCGTCGCTGCCGCCCCGTCCGGAGAGCTGTGGGGCGTCGGTCCTCGGGTCACCCGCGCGGATGGACGTGGTGGCGGTGCGCGAACTGGCGGTGGCGGTGGCCGGCTGAGACAGCCGCTGAGACAGCCGCGTCCACAGTGGATCGCGCCCCGCGCGGGGCCCGGCCGAACCGTTTCCTCTTGAGCCGATCAAGAGATCCACGCCACACACCCCTACGGCAGCACCGGCCCGCCCACGTACCTTCTTGGGTATGAGCCCCTCTCCCCCCGCCCGACGCCTGCGCCTCGGCATGCCGCGGCGTGTGTTCTCGCAGGTGCTGCTGATGCAGCTGGCGATCGCCGCGGGAGTCGTGGTGCTCGCGACCGGGCTGTTCCTCGCCCCGCTGAGCAACCAGCTGGACGACCAGGCCATGCGCCGCGCCCTCGCCATCGCGCAGACCACGGCGGCGGTACCCCAGATCGCCGAGGACCTGCAGAGCACACGGCCCACGGTCGACGGCCCGGTGCAGCGCGAGGCGGAACGGATCCGCAAGGCCAGCGGCGCCGAGTACGTCGTCGTCATGGACCTGAACGGCACCCGCTGGTCGCACACCGACCCCGACGAGGTCGGCGGCCATGTCTCCACCGACCCGAGCCAGGCCCTGGCCGGGAAGGACGTCATGGAGATCGACAGCGGCACCCTGGGCCGCTCGGCCCGCGGCAAGGTGCCCCTGCGCGACAGCGACGGCGAGATCATCGGGGCGGTCTCGGTCGGCATCGAGTACGACAGCGTGCGCGCCCGTCTGATCCATGCGATCCCGGGACTGTTCGCGTACGCGGGCGGCGCGCTCGCCGTGGGCGCGCTGGCCGCCTGGCTGATCTCCCGGCGCGTCCTTCGGCAGACCCGTGACCTGGCCTTCTCCGACATCTCAGCCCTTCTCGCGGAGCGCGAGGCGATGCTGCACGGCATCCGGGAGGGCGTCGTCGCGCTGAACCGGGCCGGCCGCGTCCGGCTGCTCAACGACGAGGCACAGCGGCTCCTGGGCATCGGCGACGAGGCGGTGGGCCGCTCGCCGGACGAGGCGCTCGGCGAGGGGCGTACGGCCGACGTGCTGGCCGGCCGGGTGACCGGCACGGATCTGATCGCCGTACGCGGACAGCGCGTCCTGGTCGTCAACCGGATGCCCACCGACGACGGCGGCGCCGTGGCCACCCTGCGCGACCGCACCGAACTGGAGCAGCTCGGCCGCGAGCTCGACTCCACGCGCGGGCTGATCGACGCGCTGCGCGCCCAGGACCACGAGCACGCCAACCGCATGCACACACTGCTCGGCCTGCTCGAACTCGAGATGTACGACGACGCCGTGGAGTTCGTCGGGGAGGTGGTCGGTGACCACCGCGCCACCTCGGAGCAGGTGACCGAGAAGATCGAGGATCCGCTGCTCGCAGCCCTGCTGGTCGGCAAGGCGACCGTCGCGGCCGAGCGCGGCGTCGCCCTGTGGGTGTCCGACGGCACCCGGCTCCCGGACCGGCTGGTCGACCCGCGCGGGCTGGTCACGGTCGTCGGCAACCTCGTGGACAACGCGCTCGACGCCGTCGCCGGCACACCGCACGCACGCGTGGAGGTCGAACTGCGCGCTGAGGGCCGTACCGCCGTCCTGCGGATACGGGACACCGGCCCCGGAATCCCGGCCGAGCAGCGCGAGCTGGTCTTCACCGAGGGCTGGTCCACGAAGAAGCCGCCCGCGCACGGAAAGCGCGGCATCGGACTCTCGCTGGTCCGCAGGCTCGCCGAACGGCAGGGCGGCAGCGCCACCGTGGGCGAGGCCACCGGGGGCGGCGCCGAGTTCGTCGTGGTCCTGCCCGAGGCGCTGTCCGGCCCGGACCTGGAACCCGCACTGACCGCACCGGCGCACAGCGCTGTCGAGGAGGAGTCGCGATGATCGAGGTCCTGGTCGTGGACGACGACACCAGGGTCGCCCGGGTCAACGCCGCCTACGTCGGGAAGGTGCCCGGCTTCCACGTCGCCGGCGAGGCCCACAGCGCCGCCGAGGCGCTGCGCCAGCTGGAGGTGCAGCCGCGCCTCGACCTGGTCCTGCTGGACCACTACCTGCCCGACGAGACGGGCCTGGAGGTCGTCCAGGAGATGCGGCGGCGCGGCCACCAGATCGACGTGATCATGGTGACTGCGGCGCGCGACGTCTCGACCGTGCAGGCGGCTATGCGCCAGGGCGCCCTGCAGTACCTGGTGAAGCCGTTCAACTTCGCGGGTCTGCGCGCCAAGCTGGAGGCGTATGCCGATCTGCGCCGCACGCTCGACGGCGGCGGCGAGGCCGAGCAGGCCGACGTCGACCGCATCTTCGGCGCGCTGTCCGCCCCCTCGGAGCCCGGGCTGCCCAAGGGGCACTCCCCCACCACCGCCGAACTGGTCCGCCGGTGCCTGATGAACGCCGAGGGGCCCCTGTCGGCCCAGGAGATCGCCGACCGGACCGGGGTGAGCCGCCAGACGGCCCAGCGCTATCTGAAGCTCCTGGAGCGCACGGGACGGGCCCGGCTGACCCTGAAATACGGCGACGCGGGCCGCCCGGAACACCGCTACGTGTGGGCGACCCGCACCTGAGTCCGCGGCGGAGCGGGCCATCAGCCGGCCGCCTTCTCGACGAACTCCGTGGTGCAGGTCCTGCTCAGGTCGACGTCGGCCTTCTGGACGTTGGGGTTGAACGCCTTGAGGAACTTCTCCACGATCTCGGGACCGCCCTCGGGCATCACGCCGTCCTTGGTGAACATCGGCAACGTGCCCTTCACGCCGTTCTTGACGGCGAGGTACTTGGTGAGGAAGTCGGTCGAGGAGCCGAGGCCGGTCATACCGAGCTTCTTGCCCTTGAAGCCCTTGGGGCGAGGTGATCTTGCCCTCCGCCTGGAGGTCGAGTGTGTGGTCGTAGAAGCCGACGGAACCCTGGACCTGGCCGGAGACGAGCGCGGTCTCGGCCTGCACACCCGCCGGCTCGCTCAGCAGCTCGACGTCGAGGCCCTCGGCGTCGAAGTAGCCGAGGCGCCGGGTGAGCATCGCGGGGAGGTAGATGACCTTGTCCAGGCCACCGACCATGATCTTGACCTTTGTCCCCTTGCCGTCCCCGCCCGGCGCTGGTGGACGCGGTGCTCGCCGCGTCGTTGGCACATGCGGTGAGGGAGGAGAGGGCGAGGAGGCAGGCGGCGGCCAGGACGGTGTGCCACTCGGAACCGACCACGGACCTGATCCGCGCCGTCCTGCACCGCGCCGACCACCCGCTCTCGGCCCACGAGGTGGCCGCCGAGACCGGCCTGAGCCGCTCCACCGCCCAGCGCTGTCTCCGTCATCTGGAACAGGTCGGCCGCCTGCGCCTCTCCCTCAAATACGGCGACACCGGCCGCCCGGAGCACCGCTACACCTGGGTGGCACCGTAGCGATCCGGAGCCCGCGTCTCTCCTACGACGCCGGATGCGCCCAGGGGTCGCCCAGGGGGACCGCCCAGGGCTGCCGCACATCGTGAGGCCGCCGCACGTCCTACGGCACCGACCGCGCCCCGGGTCAGACGGCCCCCGCCCCCGTCAGCGAGCGCACCTCGGTCTCCGCGTGCTTGGCCTCGTCCGGGATCTCGGCCGAGGTGACCGTGCCGAGCCAGCCCGCGAGGAATCCCAGCGGGATCGAGACCAGCCCGGGGTTCTGCAGCGGGAAGTACTGGAAGTCCACGCCCGGGAAGAGCGATTCGGGACTGCCCGACACGACGGGCGACAGCACCACCAGCACGAGCGCCGGCACCAGCCCGCCGTACACCGCCCACACCGCGCCCCGTGTGGTGAAGCCCCGCCAGAACAGGGAGTACAGCAGCACCGGAAGATTCGCTGAGGCCGCGACTGCGAACGCCAGCCCCACCAGGAACGCGACGTTGAGACCACGGGCCAGCAGCCCCAGGGCGATCGCGATCACACCGATGCCCACGGCGGCGATCCGTGCCACCGCCACCTCACTGCGGGCCTTCGCCGAGCCACGGCGCAACGAGGTGTACAGGTCGTGCGCCACCGACGCCGAGGAGGCGAGGGTGATCCCGGCGACCACGGCGAGGATCGTCGCGAACGCGATGGCCGCCACGAACGCGAACAGAACCGTGCCGCCCGTCGAGTCGGCCCCACCGCCCAGATCGAGCGCCAGGAGCGGAACCGCGGTGTTCCCGGCCGCGTTCGAACCACGCACCGTCTCCGGGCCGACGATCGCCGCCGCGCCGAACCCGAGAACGATCGTCATCAGGTAGAAGCCGCCGATGAGCCCGATCGCCCAGACCGTGGACCGCCGTGCGGCCCGCGCGGTCGGCACCGTGTAGAAGCGCGACAGGATGTGCGGCAGCCCGGCCGTGCCCAGGACCAGCGCCAGCCCGAGGCTGATGAAGTCGAGGCGGGCGGTCCAGTCCCCACCGTACTTCAGCCCGGGCGCGAGAAACGCGACACCGTGTCCGCTGCGCTCGGCCGCTGTCATGAGCAGCCGGTCGACGTCCCCGTGGAACCGCACCAGCACCAGCACCGTGAGCGCGATCGTGCCGCAGAGCAGGAGCACCGCTTTCACGATCTGAATCCATGTGGTGGCCCGCATCCCTCCCAACGACACATAGATCACCATGAGCGCCCCGACCCCGATCACAGCCCATGCCCCGGCCGCCTCACCGGTGTTCCCGAGCAGCAGCGCGACCAGGCTGCCCGCCCCCACCATTTGCGCCACCAGGTAGAGAACGGACACGGTGACCGAGGAGGTTCCCGCCGCGATCCGCACCGGCCGCTCGCTCATTCGTGCCGCGACGACATCGGCGAGCGTGAACCGCCCGCAGTTGCGTACCAGTTCGGCGACGAGGAACAGCACCACCAGCCAGGCCACGAGAAAGCCGACCACGTACAGCAGCCCGTCGTAGCCGAAGAGCGCGATGAGCCCCGTGACACCGAGGAAGGAGGCGGCCGACATGTAGTCCCCCGCGATGGCAAAACCATTCTCCATCGGGGAGAACAGTCGCCCTCCCGCATAGAACTCCTCCTCCGACCCCTGCCGGTTGCGGCTCACCCAGGTCGTGATCCCCAAGGTGACCGCGACGAAGGCGCTGAACAGCGCCAACGCCAGCGCCTGATGGTGTCCGGTCACGACACACCGCCCCTCGCCCCGCGCGTCAGCTCCTGGGTGTCCCACCGCAGTTCGAGGGCCGCACGGTCGCGGCGCAACCGCGCGTGCCGGACATAGGCCCAGGTGAGCAGGAACGTGGTGAGGAACTGCCCGAGCCCCGCGAGCAGTGCCACGTTCACCGCGCCCACCACCGGCCGTGCCATGAACCCCGGTGCGGCCGTCGCGGTCACGACATAGCCCACGTACCAGAGGAGGAACCCCAGGAACGCCGGCCCCACGAACCTCCGGTAGCGGCTGCGCACTTCCTGGAAAGCGGCGCTGCGCTGCACCTCGAGATAGACCTGGGCCGCCGCCAGGGCCCCGTCCTCCCGCTCCCGGCGAGCCGTCGGCATCTCGGCCCCATAGGTGCCCACCGAGGCCGTCGCACCCTGCTCGCCCCAGCCCGACGCGAGCGCGTCGTACCACGGGTCCTCGTAGCGCACCTCACCCGGCGCCTCGACGCACTCCGGGCTCCGGCTCTGATGGTGCTCGCCGGATCTCTCAGGACCGTCCGCGCCGCCGCGGGCACGGCCGTTGCTTGACTGCATGCCCAAGGATGGACAGAACGGGAGGACCCCCACCCCTCCTTTCCTGTCTGCTTCACCCCATCAGGTGACGAAAAGACCATTCATCCCGTCGGCGGCCGAACCAGCCCCTTTCCGTACGCGTAACGCACCGCCTGCGCACGGTCCTTGAGCCCTGTCTTGGTGAACATGTTGTTGATGTGGGTCTTCACCGTCGCCGTGGACACCTGGAGCCTGCGGGCGATCTCCTGGTTGCTGAGGCCCTCGGCGATCAGCTTCAGCACCTCCGTCTCCCGTGTGGTGAGCCCGTCCGGTGGAACGGCGGGCTCGGCCACTTCCGGCTCGGGTGCCGACAGGCGCTCCAGCAGGCGCCGCTGGACACTCGGCGACAGCCCGGCATCCCCGGACAGCACGCTGTGCACGGCCCGCACGATCTCGTCCCCGCCTGCGTCCTTGGTCAGATAGCCCCGCGCCCCCGCCCGCAGCGCCGGAAACAGGGACTCGTCGTCCGCGTACGTGGTGAGCACCACGACCTGCGTCCCTGGATGCTCGGCCCGGATCCGCCGGGTCGCCTCCACGCCGTCGCAGCGGGGCATCCGCAGATCCATCAGCACCACGTCCGGGGCGAGTTCGGCGACGAGCCGCACGGCCTCGTCACCATCCCCGGCCGCCCCCACGACCTCGACTCCGGGCAGCAGCCCGAGCAGCATCACGATGCCCTCCCGGACGACGGTCTGGTCGTCCGCGACCACGACCCTGGCCGACTCCGGCTCCGCCGCCTCCGTCATACCGGCACCCTCAGCGTCACCACGAACCCTTCCTCGTCCGGCCCGGCGTGCAGCGACCCGCCCAGCAGCTCGGCGCGCTCGCGCATCCCCAGCAGACCGTACCCGCCGCCGGCCCCGGCGAGTTCACCCGGCGAACCTCCCGAGTCCCGCACGTCCAGGGTCACTTCATGGGGGTCGTACTCCAGCCGCACCCGGACCTTCGCGCCCGGAGCGTGCTTCCGGGCATTCGTCAGGGCCTCCTGGGCGACCCTGCGCACGGCCTGCGACGCCTCGGCCGGCAGAGCTCTGCGATCACCCACAACAGTGACCTCGGCGCCGTCGGCCGCGCGGACGAGGTCGCTCAGGAAGTCCTCGAGCGGCGTCAGATCGCCGCGCAGCGCGGACAGCGCCTGCCGGGTCTCGTCGAGGCCGTCACGGGCCATGCCCCGGGCCGCCACCACCCGTTCGAGGATCTGCTCCCGGTCCGCGTCTCTCTCGATCAGCAGCCGGGCGGCTTCCAGATGCACCAGCTGCGCCGAGAGGCTGTGGGCCAGCACGTCGTGGATCTCCCGGGCGATACGGGCCCGCTCGGCGAGTGCGGCCGACTCCGTCTCTGCGGCCCGCGCCGCGCGCTCCTGGGTGAGCAGTCTCTGCGCGTTGCCGCGAGCCTCGGCGTCCAGGCGCAGCGCGTAGCCGGCGAGTGCCATTCCCCCGATGGTGGCGGTCGTGGTGAGCCACGCGTCGCCGTTGACAGCCGCGAAGGCGCCGAGCCCTACCGCTGCGACCGGCAGTGCGGCCCCCAGGGGCAGTCGCTCCAGCGCCGTGATGGCGCATCCGCACCACAGGACGACAGCCAGGACATCGAAGCCCGCGGCCTGAGCTCCGGCGGCGAGCCCCAGCAGCGGGACGATCAGCGAGAGGGAGGGCCACAGCCGATGCGCGAGGGTCGTCCGGAGGAAGCCCCAGGCAAACGCCCCTGCCACCAGAGTCCCGGCGATCCCGGCAACCGCCACCCATCCGTGGATGCGGCCGCCCTGGAAGGCGCTCCACAACAACGCGCCGAACACCAGGGCGCGGATGCCCCAGGCCAACAGGCGCCGGGGCAGCGAGGTTTCCTTGCGGTCCAGCGCCTCCCGAGGGGGCCAGCGTGTCCAGGCGTTCTCCGTCACACGCGCTCCTTCCACGTGGTCCGGGCCGTCCGCTCACCGTACGCCGTGCTCTTCACGGGAGTGCGGTCCAGCCGCTGCACGCGCCACATCAGGATCCCGGAGCGGACCAGCAGGGTGCTCGCCAGCGCCAGTATCAGGGCCGAGCTGTCCTGGTGGACGCCGAGCAGCGAGCCGAGGGCGAACAGGCCCACGCGCAGGCCTATGCCGACGATCCAGACGCCCACGCCGGCCTTGGTGCCCTTGCTCCAGACCTGGCCGTCGGCTTCCGTCCAGACGCGGGTGGTCCAGGCCCAGCCGGCTCCCGTGGCCAGGCCGACCAGCAGTTCCGCGCCGAGTATCAGGGCCGATGCGGTGTGGTGGTGGGTGTCGAGCACGTGGGGCTCGCGCAGGGCCATGACGGCCAGGATCCCCGGCAGGACCCACCACCGCCGGCCCGCGTCGACCCGGCTCGCGCGGAACTGGCGCACGATCACCAGTGCGGCCACGGCCACGATCACCAGTGCGTCGATCAGCCCGGACATCACAGCCTCCGTGAGCGAGAAGGAAATGCCGACAGCGAGTGCTGCCGACGCCTTCGACGCTACGGATTCGCGCAGCTCAGCGGATCGGAGCCAGGGTGGATCATGGGTGGATCCCCACAGCCGCGGAACTCCACCTCCGGGTGGAGAGCCCCGCACAGAGCGCGGCCGGTCGCAAGCCGACGGGGGTTCGGATCCACCCGGAACCGAACCCCCGTCGTACCGATCTGCTACGCGTCGATGCGTGAGCGGTCGAGCGTCGCCGCCGAGCTGGAGATGAACTCCTTGCGCGGCGCCACGTCGTTGCCCATGAGCAGGTCGAACACCTGCTCAGCCGCCTCCAGGTCGGAGAGGTTGATGCGGCGCAGGGTGCGGTGACGCGGGTCCATCGTCGTCTCGGCCAGCTGGTCGGCGTCCATCTCGCCGAGACCCTTGTAGCGCTGGATCGAGTCCTTGTACCGGACGTTCTTGCTCTGGAACTCCATGAGCTTGTCGCGCAACTCACGATCCGAATAGGTGTACACGTACTTGTCCTGGCCCCGCTTGGGCTGGACGAGCTCGATGCGGTGCAGCGGCGGCACCGCGGCGAACACCCGGCCGGCCTCCACCATGGGCCTCATGTAGCGGTGGAACAGCGTCAGCAGCAGGGTCCGGATGTGGGAGCCGTCCACATCCGCGTCGGTCATCATGATGATCTTGCCGTAGCGGGCGGCGTCGATGTCGAAGGTGCGCCCGGAGCCGGCTCCTATGACCTGGATGATCGCGCCGCACTCGGCGTTCTTGAGCATGTCGGTCACGGACGACTTCTGGACGTTGAGGATCTTGCCCCGGATCGGCAGCAGCGCCTGGAACTCGGAGTTCCGGGCCAGCTTGGCGGTACCGAGCGCGGAGTCGCCCTCGACGATGAACAGCTCGCTGCGGTCGACGTCGTCGCTGCGGCAGTCGGCGAGCTTGGCGGGCAGCGAGGAGGATTCCAGGGCCGTCTTCCGGCGCTGCGCGTCCTTGTGCTGGCGGGCCGCGATGCGTGTACGGGCGGCGGCGACCGCCTTCTCCATGACGACTCGGGCCTGGGCCGCGGCGTCGCGCTTGGTGGAGGTCAGGAACGCCTTGAGCTCCTTGGAGATCACGGTGTTCACGATGCGCCGGGCCGCCGAGGTGCCGAGGACCTCCTTGGTCTGGCCCTCGAACTGGGGCTCGGCGAGGCGGACGGTGACGACCGCGGTCAGGCCCTCCAGGGCGTCGTCCTTGACGATGTCGTCCTCGGCGACGCGCAGCAGCTTCTTGGCACGCAGGACCTCGTTCATGGTGCTGGTGACGGCCGTCTCGAAGCCCGCGACGTGCGTACCGCCCTTGGGGGTGGCGATGATGTTCACGAAGGACTTCAGGGTCGTGTCGTACCCCGTGCCCCACCGCATCGCGACATCCACTTCGAGCTCGCGGGTGACCTGGGTGGGGGTCATCTGCCCGTGCTCGTCCAGGACCGGGACGGTCTCCCTGAACGTGCCCTGCCCGGTGAAGCGGAGGACATCGCAGACGGCCTTGTCGGTGGCCAGGTACTCGCAGAACTCGCTGATGCCGCCGTCGAAGCGGAAGGACTCCTCGCCCTTGCTGCCGCCCTCGCCGAGGCCGTACTCGTCGCGGACGACGATGGTCAGACCGGGCACCAGGAACGCGGTCTGGCGGGCGCGCTGGTGGAGGTTCTCGAGGGAGAGCTTGGCGTCCTTGAGGAAGATCTGGCGGTCGGCCCAGTACCGCACGCGCGTGCCGGTACGGGTCCTGGCGATCTTCTTGGCCTTGCGCAGGCCGCCCTGGGCCTCGAACTTGGCGTCGGGGCCGACCGCGGCGAAGGCGCCCGGCACACCGCGCCGGAAGCTGATCGCGTGCGTGTGGCCGCCGCGGTCCACCTCCACGTCGAGGCGGGCCGAGAGGGCGTTGACGACGGAGGCGCCGACGCCGTGCAGACCGCCGGAGGCGGCGTAGGAGCCGCCGCCGAACTTGCCGCCGGCGTGCAGCTTGGTCATGACGACCTCGACGCCTGAGAGGCCGGTCTTGGGCTCGACGTCGACGGGGATGCCCCGGCCGTTGTCGCGCACCTCGACCGAGGCGTCGTCGTGGAGGATCACCTCGATGTGGTCGCAGTAGCCCCCGAGGGCCTCGTCGACGGAGTTGTCGATGATCTCCCAAAGGCAGTGCATCAGACCACGGCTGTCGGTCGATCCGATGTACATGCCCGGGCGCTTCCGCACGGCCTCGAGGCCCTCGAGGACGAGCAGGTGCCGCGCGGTGTAGTTGGAACCGTCCCGGTCTGCTCCTGCCAGCAGCGCTGTGGACGGCACGGACGTATCGGCGGTCACGCGGTTCGCTCCTCGCTGAATTTCAGGTGGGGCCCTTCTGGGTAAGGGCGCGGCTTCGTTCGCCGCCAAGAGGGTACCGAGGCCTGGTAGAGCCGTTGTAACGCCACCCTCGTCTGAACTCAGACTAGTCCAGCGTCGCATGCGTGTTCGATCCCTCGTTGGAGTGAAGTACATATCACGTTCCCTTCGAGGCATGAACCATTTAGGCTCCGGGCACGTCCTCATGAACAAACCGGCAATCCAGCCGGGGAGGATCGAGACCATGACCGACAGCGCGAAACCGTAAGCACCACCGAGACGCAATACGGCACATTCGCCGCCAAACCGGCAGCAGACGGCCACCTCGAAGATTTTTTTTCGAGGAAAAGCCACGAGCGGGAACGTTTTGGGGCTGGTTGGATGTTGACCCTGGTACGACAGCTCGTCGAGCTAGAGAAGAGGCGACGTGACTACTGTTCTGACCCCCGCGAGCCCGCTGACGGCCGCTGACCGCTGCGACCGCTGCGGCGCCCAGGCGTACGTACGCGTGGTCCTGCTCAGCGGCGGAGAACTGCTCTTCTGCGCCCACCACGGCCGCAAGTTCGAGCCGGAACTCAAGAAGATCGCCGCTGAGATACAGGACGAGACGGAGCGGCTGACGACCGTTCCCGCATCCGCCTCCGACGAAGAGCGTTGATCCGACGCGTCCACGACGAGCCACAGCCGGCACAGGCCGGTGCGCGGGCGGCGGTCCCTGGAAACAGGGGCCGCCGCCCGTTCTCGTGACTTCGTGATCCGCTGACGCGCCGGGCACGGTCCGGTGCCACGGGAGACCCTCACCGGGCGGGGAGGACCCGGCACAGGCGTCGTCAGGAGGCCTGCCCGGTCCCTTGTGGGGTCTTGTCCCGGCTCAGCGCCCGGACGATCTCGGACACACGTGTGTAGACCCCCGGGTTTCCCGGTCGCCCGCAGCCGCTGCCCCACGACACGAGTCCGATCAGGCGGCCCTGTGCGACCAGCGGCCCTCCGCTGTCCCCCTGGCAGGCGTCACGCCCGCCGCGCTCCTCTCCGGCGCACACCATGCTCGCGGAGAGATACTTGCCGTCCGCGGAGCCCGGATATGCCCTCTCGCAAAGCGCGTCCGCCAGTACATGGACGTGGGCGGCCCGCAGCCGACGGGGATAGGCACCGAACCCCGTGGTGTCGCCCCAGCCGGTGATCACGGCCTCCGTCCCGGGCCGGTACGCCACATCGCCCGGTCCGGCCATGCCGATGGCCGAGGCCTCGGGAAGGGGCTCGGCGAGCGTGAGCACGGCGAAGTCGCCGGCGTTGGTGCCGCTGTCGTAGGCCGGATTCACCCAGATCTCCCGGACGGCGATCTCCCGGCCCTGGTCCGAGTAGAGGTCCGTACGGCCCGTGATGACCTTCAGGTCGCGGGCCCTGTTCGGTGGTGCCCCCAGGACGTCCTCGGCCGTGCAGTGGGCCGCGGTGACCACGGTCGTGGGGCTCACCACGACGCCGCCGCAGAACTGTCCCGACCGCATACGCCCGAACCGGTCACGGCTGGACAGCGCGACCGTCCACGGACTCTGGGCGGCTTCGACGGGGAATCCGCCCAGGACGACGTCGGAGGCCGCGGGGGCGGCGGACAGCAACGGTATGGCCACCGCTGTGGCCGCCAGCGCCAATGGCCGGGCCAGAGCCCGGACGAAGTGACGACGCATGCACACTCCTCACTCCGAAGTGATCGATGAACACCCAGAGTGATTCAGCGCGCGACGCCCCGCACCCGCGCGCCCACGCCGGAGGCCCGGCTCCCCGAGGGGAAACCGGGCCTCCGGCGTCGTACGGCCACGACCTGGGTCGTGCGACCGGTCTGGTCTAGTCGAGGTAGTCGCGCAGCACCTGCGAACGCGAGGGGTGGCGCAGCTTCGACATGGTCTTGGACTCGATTTGGCGGATGCGCTCGCGCGTGACGCCGTACACCTTGCCGATCTCGTCGAGGGTCTTCGGCTGACCGTCGGTGAGACCGAAGCGCATCGAGACAACGCCCGCCTCGCGCTCGGACAGGGTGTCGAGGACAGAGTGCAGCTGCTCCTGCAGGAGCGTGAAGCTGACGGCGTCGGCCGGGACGACGGCCTCGGAGTCCTCGATGAGGTCACCGAACTCGCTGTCACCGTCCTCGCCAAGCGGGGTGTGCAGGGAGATGGGCTCACGACCGTACTTCTGGACCTCGATGACCTTCTCGGGGGTCATGTCGAGTTCCTTGGCCAGCTCCTCCGGGGTGGGCTCGCGGCCCAGGTCCTGGAGCATCTGGCGCTGTACGCGCGCGAGCTTGTTGATGACCTCGACCATGTGCACCGGGATACGGATGGTGCGGGCCTGGTCGGCCATGGCGCGGGTGATCGCCTGGCGGATCCACCAGGTGGCGTACGTGGAGAACTTGTAGCCCTTGGTGTAGTCGAACTTCTCGACCGCGCGGATCAGACCGAGGTTGCCCTCCTGGATGAGGTCCAGGAAGAGCATGCCGCGGCCGGTGTAGCGCTTGGCCAGGGAAACCACCAGACGGAGGTTGGCCTCCAGGAGGTGGTTCTTGGCGCGGCGGCCGTCCTCGGCGATGATCTCCAGCTCGCGCTTGAGCTTCGGCGCGAGCTTGTCGGCGTTGGCCAGCTTGTCCTCGGCGAACAGACCGGCCTCGATGCGCTTGGCGAGCTCGACCTCCTGCTCGGCGTTGAGCAGGGGGACCTTGCCGATCTGCTTGAGGTAGTCCTTGACGGGGTCGGCGGTGGCACCGGCGGCCGCGACCTGCTGGGCGGGCGCGTCGTCCTCGTCCTCGTCGGAGAGCACGAAGCCGGCGCTCTCGGCACCCTCGGGCTCGTCGCCGCCCTTGGGGGCGTCCTCGAGGACCTCGTCCTCGAGCAGCTCGGCGTCGTCCTTCTTGGCGGTGGTCTTCTTGGCGGCAGCCGCCGTCTTCTTGGTGGCCACGGCCTTCTTCGCGACCGCCTTCTTGGCGGTCGTGGTCTTCTTGGCAGCCGCCTTCTTCGCGGGGGCGGCTTCCTCTGCGGGGTCGTCCACAGCGGGTGCGGCCGGGGCAGCCGTGGTGGTGGCGGTGGCCTTCCTCGTGGTCACCGTCTTCGCCGCGACTGTCTTGGTGGCGGTGCGCTTGGCCGGACTCTTCGCTGCGACGCTCTTTCGGGTGCGCTTGGGCTCCGCGGCACTGACCATCAGCGTCACACCCTCTTCCTCGAGGATCTGGTTGAGGCTGCGCAGTACGTTCTTCCACTGAGTGGCCGGAATCTGGTCAGCTTCGAAGGCCCGACGCACATCGTCGCCGGCGATCTGCCCCTCAGCCTTTCCCCGCTCAATGAGCGCCATGACAGAGACGGACTCGGCGATCTCCGGCGGGAGCGTACGGGATGTGCTGGCCGACACGAACAACCTCTCGGAACGTTGGAAAACGGCTTCCGGCCCCGTCCACGGCGGACAGGAGCCGACCACCGGCCTGGGGGTGGACCGACGGTACGGGCGGGGGGCCGGGAAGATGCACAGCGCCTTGAACGGCGTCCGTATTCCCTCCTCGGCTGTCACCTCTTAGGTCATCGCGTTGTTTCCACAAGCGTTACGCCCAATCTTCGTGGCCCGAGTCACACCGCGTAAGCGCTCAAAAGCGGCCAGACACGGGCAGAGGTGGTCACCCGTAGTACGTACCCAGGCTGCCCCGATCCACCCCCGATCCATGTCGCGGCGTCGGCCGAGGTGACATGGAAGGGGGAGGACGTTCCCGGTCGTACCGCCCGCGGGGGCCGTCAGTGCTCGCGCGGCGCCGGCACGACGCGCTCCACCTCGGGGTGCACGGTGAGCAGCTGCCGCATGGCCGCCTCGGCCGCACCGCCGTCGCCCGCGGCCAGGGCGTCGACGATCCTGGCGTGGTGCGCCAGGGACGCCTCGGTTGGCCGGTCGCAACCCGTGACCGGACCTCCGGACACCTGCAGGGCGGCCGAGACGATCCCGGAAAGATGCTCCAGCATGCGGTTGCCGGCAACCTGGATGAGCAACGTGTGGAACTCGGTGTCGGCCCGGGAGTACGTGAGCGCGTCCCCCTGCCCCATGGCATGTCCCATGATCTCGACCATGTCGCCCAGACGCTGCTGGACGTCGGCCCGCCCGTGCCCCGCGGCGAGGCGGGCGGCGAGCGGCTCGATCGTCCAGCGCAGCTCGCTCAGCTCGCGCCGCTGGTCGTCGCGCTGCGGTCCGAAGGCCCGCCACTCGATGATGTCCGGGTCGAGCAGGTTCCAGTCGCTGACGGGACGCACGCGCGTGCCGACGTTCGGCCGGGCACTGACCAGGCCCTTGGCCTCCAGCACGCGCAGCGACTCACGGACGACGGTACGGGAGACCTCGAAGCGCTGGCCGATCTCCTCGGGCACCAGCGGACGGTCGGCGCCGAGGTCACCCGAGACGATCATCTGGCCCAGTTGCTGGACGAGTTGGCCGTGCAGCCCGCGTCCGCGGTTGCCCGCGGCGCGCCGGCCCACGCGGCCCAGCTCGGGTTCCGCGCCCTCCCAGACGGGGGCTCCCACCCGGTCGGCCACGGGGGCCTCGGCGTAGGGGTAGCGGTCGAGTTCGCCCGGGCCGGCCAGACCGGAGTCGGCGGAGCGGGCGGCGGTCATCATGGTGTGCGCAAGGGTACTCACGGATCCTTTGTCGGCGTCGCCTCCAACTCCCTTGAGGTCTTTGGTGAAAAGCACACGAAAGGGTGATCGCTCACCCCGTCGCAATTGACGCCTTATCGGAAAGAAACGGCCTTTCTTCGGGTAGTTGTGCACACGCCAGGACAGGATGGGCGCGGAACGGTCGTCATCGGACCCTGCTGCGCAGGTTCATCAGCACATACGCACCCAGCAGTGCGGCCAGCGACAACGCCAGTGCCCCACCGACGGGTTGGGCGATCACGCGCAGCGCGGCGAACAGATAGCGCTCTCCCCCGAAGGGCCACTGGACGAGCAATACCTCACGCAATCGCAGCGAGAACCCGGCCGCGGTCCGCACGGACGCGTTCTCCGCGGCTCTTTGTGCGACAGGTACCACGGCCACCGGTACGGCGAGCACGGCCGCGAGTCCGGCCGTGGTCGACCTGAAGACGCCTGCCGCGAGGACACCGGCCCAGGCGCAGCCCACCACGAGGGCGAGCCAACTCGCGCTCAGCGGAACCCACTCCGCGGGAACCTGCACGAGCTCCCGCCCGTAGAGGAGATAGAGCACTTCGGCGTCGCAGCCCACGGTGAGGAAGGCCAGCATCAGCGCGGTGAGCCCGGCGACGAGGAGCTTGGCCGTGAGCAGCCCGAGCCTGCGGGGCACCGTGCCACGGTCCGCGGCCAGGGCGGGGTGGCGGAACTCGTCTCCGAAGGCCAGCGCACCGAGCAGTCCCGCACCGAGCGCCGCCGGCGGCAGCGGCAGCTCCACGGGCCATGCGGCCAGCAGCCGCGTCTGTGAGGTGTGTCCCGCGCGAGCCAGGAGTACGGCGATGAGGGCGGAGGAGAGGAGTACGACGACGCCGGTCAGAAAGCTGGTGCCGATCCCGGCGGCACGGCGGAGTTCGTAGCGGAGGGGGCGCAGCGGGCTGGGGGCTGAGCGGACGGAGATGGGGGGTGGCAGGGTCGACACGGAGTCGAGGTTCCTCGGCATGGTGGGGAAGCGTGATGCCCGGGAGGCGGAGAGGGCCAGGCGTCTGCCTCGCAGGGTGCGGCCGGACTTCTTGGGCGGGCGAAGTCCGTCAGCGTCGGGGTCGGCGACGGGCTCGGGGAAGGTCAGTTGCTCGGCGACCGCCCGTGACAGGGGGACGAGCCGGGGCTCGAAAGCGGGCTCGGGGTCCGTGGCACTATCCAGGGCTGGGGCCGGATCAGCGGCGGGCGCCGTGACGGGCTCGGGCCGGGAGTAGCACGTGCTCGGCTCCGGAGCGACGACCGGGCCGCGCTCACCGGCATCGATCGACGGAAGCGACTCCGACTCCCCCTCCGGCCGCACGGGCTCCGAGGTCCCGGTTCCCGCGACCGGGCCCATGTCTCCCGTCTCGTCGGCGAGTTGGTGCACGAGGATGCCGTGCCGGAACGCCGTCTCGCCGACCTCCGCGCATGTACTGCCGTACACACAGAGCCGGTTGCCGTCCTCCTGGACGACCTCGACGGAGCGTTGCCCGGTGCGCGCTTCCTTGGTGAGCAGGGCGGCCAGGCGGGCGACGTGCGGGCTGCGGACGGCCACGCGGGGGCGCAGCCGGGTACGGGCGAAATCGGTGACCTCCTGGTCGGCGACGAGTCTGCCCTGTTCGAGTGTGACGACCCGGTCCGCGATGCGGGCGGCCTCCTTGGGGTCGGCCGTGGTCATCAGAACCGTGCCGCCGTGGGCCGCGTGTGCGCGCAGCATGCCGTGCAGCCAACGGTCTTCCCTGCCGGAGAGACCGTCGGCCGGTTCGTCGAGCATGAGGGTGTGCGGGTCCGCGAGAAGGGCGCAGGCGAGGCCCAGCCGTCGGTCCATGCCCCGGGAGAGGGTGCCGAGACGTTCGTCCCGCAGGCTGATCAGGCCGACCACCTCCAGGACTTCTTCGGCGCGCCGGACGGGGACCCCGGCGGCCGCGCACAGCATGCGCAGATGGCCCCGGACGGTGCGGGCCGGATGCCCCGGCACATCTCCGAGCAGGACGCCGACCTCGCGTGAGGGGTGGGCGATGCGGTGCAGGGGGCGGCCTCTGAAGTAGGTGAGACCACGGCCCTGTTGGAGTTCGAGCATGAGTCTGAGCGCCGTGCTTTTTCCCGCGCCGGGCGCTCCGAGCAGCACGGTGACGCGCCCCGCACGCGCCTCGAAGGAGACGTCGTCGACGGCGGGTGGATGCTCCTTGCGGGAGTCGCTGGTCAATCCGAAGGCCTGGATCACCTTTAGCAAGATAGCGCGCCATATCCGCTTTTTCCGGACACAGCACGGCCGACGAGGCGGGCCGACCGGACGTGCCGGTATCCGCCTCACCTCAGGGGTGGGGTCGACTCCCCTGGGCGGGTGAGCAGTTGCGGTGGACCGGCATCACACTTCGGGGCGCAGCATCGGCGGGTTGAGCAGCGTCGCGCCCCCGGCGCGGAAGAGCTGGGCGGGTCGGCCGCCCTGGCGTGTGGTGGTGCCGCCGGTGGGGACCAGGAAGCCGGGGGTGCCCGTGACCTTGCGGTGGAAGTTGCGTGGATCGAGGGCCACGCCCCAGACGGCCTCGTAGACCCGGCGCAGTTCGCCGACCGTGAACTCGGTGGGGCAGAACGCGGTCGCCAGCGACGAGTACTCGATCTTGGATCGGGCGCGCTCCACCCCGTCCGCGAGGATCTGGGCGTGATCGAAGGCGAGGGGCGCGACGGGTTCGCCGTCCCGGCCGTAGCCGCCCTGCTGCAGCAGTTCGTCGACCGGCGCCCAGCGCGCGTTGCTGGCGTCGCCGCCGGCCCGCGGGGCGGGCAGATCGGGGGCGAGCGCGAGGTGGGCGACGCTGACGACGCGCATTCTGGGGTCCCGCTTGGGGTCGCCGTACGTGGCGAGCTGTTCCAGGTGGGCGCCGTTGTCCTGGGCCGGGGCATCGGGGTCGTGGGCCCGCAGTCCGGTCTCCTCCGCCAGCTCCCGCGCCGCCGCCTGGGAGAGGTCCTCGTCGTCCCGCACGAAGCCGCCCGGGAGCGCCCACCGGCCCTGGAACGGCGGCTCTCCCCGGCGCACCGCCAATGCGCACAGGGCATGGCGGCGCACGGTCAGCACGACCAGGTCCACTGTGACGGCAAAGGGCGGAAAGGCTGACGGGTCGTAGGGCATGCGGCGATCATAGTCGTCTTCCTGACGATAAACACACCCTTCGCCGGACGCTTCGACGGTTGATCCACTGCGGTACGGCACCACGGTCATCGATCGGCCCCGGATCCCGCGCGGTTTCTCTCATCCGAGGTCACACTCCCAATTGCAGTCCTGTGGCCGCTTCCTCGACCATGACGAGCCCGAGCCGACTGACCCGTACGGAGAAGGGGGCGCCCGCGATCCGTAGTCCGGTCAGGCCGAGCTCGCCCAGGGGCGTGCTGCGCAGGGGGCGCAGGGTGATCGTCCTCGCGGGTGCGTCGGGCCGGATGCCGACCGGAGTGGTCAGCAACAGGATTCCGGCGGCGGCCGAGGTGGCAGCGGGGCGGCAGGCGGCCGGGTGGGGCAGAGGGGTGCTCCCTTCGGTGCGCTGCTCCCCCGCGTACATCTCCGGGAGGCGATGCCCGAAGGCCTCTGCCGCCGCCAGTACCCCGCCCAGCAGCGCCCCGGCCTCCTGCTCGTAGCCCGCGGCGGCCAGACCGGCGACGGCGATCGCCGTCTCGTGGACCCGTACGGCACCGCTGCGATGACCGAACGGATTGTGGCCCGCCTCTTTCGCGCCCATGCCCCGCAGCCCCCAGCCGGAGTCCATTGCGGGGCTGCCGAGCAGCCGGGCCAGGCTTTCGGTCTGCACCTTGTCCAGCAGGCCTGGGGCCTGGACACCGCCGCCGAGCAGGCCGGTGTCGAGGAGGTGGACCGCGGTGGCGCCGAGGTGGGGCACCGGTCGCCCTTCCGGGGTGAGTGCGGCCGCAGGCCTGCCGGCGCCTCGGTGGTCGAGCCAGAAGTCCCGTCGGAAGACGGCCCGCAGTCTCCGCGCCCATTCCCGCAGCCAGTCGGCGTCGGCGCTCGCTCTGCCGTAGGTGTCGAGCAGGTCGGCACCCAGCAGCGCCGCCCGATGGGCGTGGGCCTGGGTCTCGCAGCGGACGGGCCCACCGGGCTGGGGGTCGCGCAGATAGGTCCCCTCCCCCGCGGCCGTACGCAGCCAGGCCAGGCAGCGCTCTGCGGTCGGCAGCAGTTCCTCCGTGTCCTGCTCGGGCAGCCCCCAGCGGCGGGCTTCGGCGAGGAGCACCGGGAAGAGGAGCGTGGCCTCCGTACCGGTGCAGCCCGGCGGCAGGTGGGGGCCCGCGTCCCGGCGCGGACCGGGGATCATGCCGTGGCGCGGACCCTGCTGTGCGATCTGGGTGCGGGCGAGGGTGCGCAGCGTGCCCACGGCGAGCCGGGTGCCGAGGGGCAGGGTCATACGAGCCGCGGCGAGCGCCTCGGCCGGCGCCAGACCGCAGCGCCAGGGTGCCCCCGCCGCGAGATGGGTGTCCGTGGGGTGGGCGGGGTCGCGCACCAGGAGTGCTTGGAGATCCTCGACGCTGGTGGCCATGAGCGCCGCCGCGCGCGCGTCGTCCCCCGCGGCAAGGGCGGGCGCCAAGGTACTCGTGGCCGCGCGCAGGAAGGCGCGGACCGGGCCCGCGCCCTCCGGACGAACCTTCAGTTCCACGCGGACGCTGCCGCCGGGAGGCAGGTCGAAGTCCCAGCGCAGCAGTCCCGCGGAGGCGATCGCGTCGGCCGGCGGCGGGTCGGCGGTGACGCATGAGGTGCCTGCGGGGGATGACCAGCACAAGCCGGAATCGCGGACGTGGGCGGGCAGTGCGGGGCCCACGGCGCCGGCCGCGATCATCCCGATGTCGGCCAGGTCGGTGCCCAGTGCCACCTCGACCGGGAGGCGCAGATGCCGCGTGGCGGCGCTGCGCAGCGTGATGCGCTCGGTGCCGTCCGCACAGCGGCTCCGCTCGACCACGACGTCCGGGTCCGGTCCTCCGTGCGGCGTGACACGCAGGGTGGCTGTGAAGAGCGCCCGGTCGGCCGAGGTCATCCGCGCGTGCACGCCGAGCGGTTCACGACCGGCCACCCGCACCTGGCAGCGCGACAGGATGCGCCGACCCGCCCGGTAGAAGCCCTCCAGTCCGCGCCCCGTCAGCTGGCCCTGTTCGGTGGAGATGACGAGTCCCGGCAGGGCGACGCAGATCATCGCGGTGTGGGTGGGCGGGAGGGTGGACGTGCCGGCGGACCCGCCGGGGGTGCCCTGGCGCCGGCCCTGATCGACGACGGTGCCCGCTGCGCCCTCCGCCCCACGGACGGGCGGGGCATTCCGGGTGCCCCCGAGGAACGCAGTTCCCCGCGGCCCCGGCCACTCGGAAGGCGACTGGTCGGGAGCCGTTCCACGGGGTGGCTCCGAAGTGCCGGGGGCGGTGCGTTCGTCGGCGGCGAAGGGCGGGGTCGGCTGGTGCATGCGGTGACTTCTTCTGTTCTCTGTGCGCCTCGGACAGGGACGAGGCCGGTGGCTGGCTCCGGCGATGCGGGTGCGTGGTGGCGGTGTTCCCTGTGGGGGTCTACCGCCACTCAGGGGAACGGGGCCGGACTCCCCCAGGTCACGGCCTCGGCGTATGGGCCCCACCGATGGGCGGCGGGGTCGGGTCCGCGGGCGGGCAGTACGGCGGGAAGCACGCCCCCGTCGCCCCGTCCAGGCCCGTTCACCCTTTCTCCTTGGCGTCGTCTCCCTCGGAGCGCACCCCCTCGGGGCGGGCGCCTCGACGCCGGGCGGAAGACGTCCCCGCGGCACGCGGGCGTGATCCGCCCCGGCTCGCGGCGGCAGGACGCGTCAAGGGCGTACGGGCACGGCCGGGGTTCGCTCCTGGCACACACTGGCTCCGCGTGGTCTCCGACGCGCCGCCCTCGTCCCCGGAATCCGCGAGGTCGTCGTCCTCCCGCCGCCGCGGTTCGTGTGCCTGTCGCCCCTCGCGCTCGGAGCGCAGACAACGCCGTACCGATTCCGGGTCGAGCCCTTCGTTGCAGGCCTGGTGCAACAGGCGGGCGAAGAGATAGCCGGGGTCCGCGCCCAAGGCCATGGCGAGGGCCTCCCGGGCTTCGAGGTCGTCGCCACTGGACCAGGCGACCCAGCCGGCGAGGGTGAGAAGGGCTGCCGCGTGTTCGCCGTAGGGACCGACGCAGCGGCGGGCCAGTGCCCGCCAGAGGCGCAGGGCGGGCGCCGCCTCGTCGCCTTCCATCCATTCCGCGGCGCGATCGCGCGTCACCCGGTCCTGGAGGCCGAGAATCAGAGCGGCGGCTTCGTCGCAGCCGAGCAGTTCGTCGTCCCGGCGGTCCGCTTCGGCGTTGCCCAGCACGACCGGTGCTTCGGCGAGGCGCCGCATGAGTTGTCCGGCCAGCGCGATCGTCTCCTCGGCGACCGCCGCACGGCTCACGTCGTCGAGCATCCTGGAGATCAGCGCCATGTTCGCCGTGTCCAGGGCCACTTCCTGCTCCAGGGCGACACCCGTCTCCAGTGGCAGCAGTCGTGCCCGCAGCTCACGCAGGGTGCCCCGGACCTGGATTCCGGCGTAGGTCGCGGCGGCGGCCAGCACGGAGGTGCCGGGCAGTCCCATCGCGGTCCCCTCGACGGGGCAGCAGCCTTCACGCGCACAGCAGTACGACCAGAAATGGCCGTCGGAGATGCACAACGCCTCGATGACCGGGGCGTCGAGCCTCCCGCACATGACCCGCAGGGCCTGAGCCAAGGGCTCCAGCCGCTTCATGACCTCGCGGCCCGTCTCCCCCTTCGCCGGATCCTGGCAGAGGTAGACGACCATCTGCGCCGGTCGGGCGCCTCGCCGCTCGCTCCCCTTGACCAGTCCTTCCGCCAGCTGCCGGGCGACGGCGGGCCAGTCGCCGGGGTGCGCGGGGATGCCCAGCCTGGTCCTGCCCCCGAAGGCGCCCCGCCCACCCCGGTCACTGAGGGCAACCAGCACGATGCTGTCCTCCGGGCGGTATCCGAGCAGGTAGGGCAGGGCGTCGGCGAGTTCGCCCGGGGTGCGCAGGGTGACGTGGTGTGCGGCGGAGTCACCGTCGTACGGCAGGGTCGCGTCGTAGGGCGTGTGGCTGATGTACGCCGTGGGGCCGTCGTACGGCTCGCCGTCGTACGGGTGCTCACCGCCGTACGAGGACCCGTCACCGTACGCAGACGTATCGCCGCAGGTGGAGGAGTCGTAGTGGGACGTGTCGCCGTAGGCGGGCCCGTCCTCGTGGGACGCGGGCCCGTCGAGGCCGTCCCGCCCGGGAATGTCACCGTTTTCGAAGGAGCCGGTCGTTTCGCTGTGGTTCGTCATGCGTCGACGATCTCGCGGATTGCCGGGTTCCGCTTTTCCCTGTGGATAAGTCCGACCAGGGACACGTCAATCGGGCGTACCGGACGCCTTCCGGACCCGGTCTGTCAGAGCCTTCCTGTTGTATGGGAGGCATGGAGCACACGAGCAACGCGGATCTCCGGGCGGACGCCGACACCGTTCTCGCCCGCCTCGTCGGCGACGCCACGGGCGCGGCCAGACTGCGCGAGGACCAGTGGCGGGCCATCGAGGCACTGGTCGCCGACCGGCGGCGGGCCCTGGTCGTGCAGCGGACGGGGTGGGGCAAGTCCGCGGTCTACTTTGTGGCGACCTCCCTGCTGCGGGCCCGTGGCTCCGGCCCCACCGTGATCGTCTCGCCGCTGCTCGCCCTGATGCGCAACCAGGTCGAGGCCGCAGCGCGGGCCGGTATCCACGCACGGACCATCAACTCCTCGAACACGGAGGAATGGGAGACCGTCCAGGCCGAGATCGCCGCGGGCGAGGTCGATGTCCTGCTGGTCAGTCCGGAGCGGCTCAACAACCCCGACTTCCGCGACCAGGTACTGCCCGAACTGGCCGCCGCGACCGGACTGCTCGTGGTCGACGAGGCGCACTGCATCTCCGACTGGGGTCACGACTTCAGGCCGGACTACCGTCGGCTGCGGACCATGCTCACCGATCTCCCGCCCGGGGTTCCGGTGCTCGCGACGACCGCGACGGCCAACGCGCGCGTGACGGCCGATGTCGCCGAACAGCTGGGCACGGGCGGCTCGTCGGACGCCCTGGTGCTGCGCGGCCCACTGGACCGGGAGAGCCTCAGCCTGAGCGTGCTGCGGCTGCCCGACGCCGCCCACCGGATGGCCTGGCTCGCCGATCACCTGGACGAACTGCCCGGCTCGGGAATCGTCTACACGCTCACCGTGGCCGCCGCCGAGGAGGTCACCGCCTTCCTGCGGCAGCGCGGGCACATCGTCGCCTCGTACACGGGCCGGACGGAGAACGCGGAGCGGCAGCAGGCCGAGGAGGACCTGCTGGCCAACAAGGTCAAGGCCCTGGTGGCCACATCCGCGCTCGGGATGGGCTTCGACAAACCCGACCTGGGGTTCGTCGTGCACCTCGGCTCGCCCTCCTCCCCCATCGCCTACTACCAGCAGGTGGGCCGCGCCGGCCGCGGCGTCGAGCACGCGGAGGTGCTCCTGCTGCCGGGGAGGGAGGACGAGGCGATCTGGGAGTACTTCGCATCGCTGGCCTTCCCGTCCGAGGACCTGGTGCGCCGTACTCTGGACGTCCTCGCGCGCGCGGAACGGCCCCTGTCGCTGCCCGCGCTGGAGCCGCTGGTCGAGCTGCGCCGCTCCCGGCTGGAGATCATGCTCAAAGTGCTGGACGTGGACGGCGCGGTGAAGCGGGTCAAGGGCGGCTGGACCGCGACCGGCCGACCGTGGACGTACGAGACCGAGCGCTACGAGTGGGTCGCGCGACAGCGCAAGGCCGAGCAGGAGGCGATGCGCGGGTACGCGTCGACGACGGACTGCCGGATGGAGTTCCTGCAGCGCCAGCTCGACGACGAAGACGCCAAGGCGTGCGGACGGTGCGACAACTGCGCGGGTGCGCGCTACGCCGCCGACACGTCCACGGCCGCGCTGGACGCCGCGCGCGTGGATCTGGGCCGAGCCGGGGTCGAGGTCGAGCCGCGCCGGATGTGGCCGACCGGCCTTCCCTCGATCGGCATGGATCTCAAGGGGCGCATTCCGGCCGGAGAACAGGCGCAGACGGGACGGGCCTTGGGACGCCTCTCGGACATCGGCTGGGGCAATCGGCTGCGCCCCATGCTCACCGCGCAGGCGCCCGACGGCCCCGTACCCGACGACGTGGCAAGGGCGGTCGTGGACGTACTGGCCGACTGGGCGAAAGGGCCCGGCGGTTGGGCTTCCGGAGCCGCCGACGCCGTTCCGCGACCGGTCGGCGTGGTCACCGTCGCCTCCCGCACACGGCCGCGGTTGATCCACTCACTGGGTGCGCGGATCGCCGAGGTCGGGCGGCTGCCCATGCTGGGAACGGTGGAGTACGCCGCCGACACCGCACCGGTCTCCCGGAGCAACAGCGCCCAACGCCTGAAGGCTCTCCACGGCCTGCTGGAGGTGCCGCCCGCGCTCGCCTCGGCGCTGACCGAGGCCCGGGGACCGGTTCTGCTCGTGGACGACTTCACCGAGACGGGCTGGACCCTGGCGGTCGCGGCGCGCATGCTCCGACGCTCGGGGGCGCAAGGGGTATTGCCTCTGGTGCTGGCTGTACAAGGTTGATCACGCACAGGGTGTGGAAGGGGCGTGTGCAGCCGTCCCACGCGTCCGCCCACGAATCACTGGGTAGGGATATAAGACACACACTGCCCTATAACGGTCTGTGGCCCCAATTGCTCGTTGCCGCATCCAAGTTCGACAGGAAGAATTGAGGTCCGCTCCCCGCACGGCTCGCCCGTAGTCCGGTTGGGCTCTGCTGCGGCGTGCGCTCCCCCCATCCGACCCGCCCGCAGTGCGGGCCGTAGCCGAAGGGAGGATCGTGACCCTCGGATTCGCTCCGTCTTCGGCAGCATCGTTGTCCTCGTCCACGTCCGCCGCTTCCGCCAATCGTCTGCTCGAACCCGCGGAGTGGTCCGCGGCCGGCATCCCTTTGCTGCGCAACCCGCGCGAAGTGGTCAGCGGGCTGCACTCGCGGCATCGGCCCGGGCCGGCCACCGCGATCGTGGCCGTGCTCGATCCGGACGAACGGGTGCGGGCCAGCGCGTCGTTCACCCGGCGCCAGGCACCTGCCGACGGCTGGCTGTTCCGCAACGCGCTCCTGGCCCAGCTGCGCCGGGTCATTCCGCACGACCTGCGACGGCGTACGCCGGTGCGGACCGCCGTGCTGCTCTACTGCCGTGAGGGCGACGCGCGCTGGACGGAAGAGGACGGGGCGTGGATGTGGGGCCTGCGTGACGCCTGCACGCTGCACGGGCTGCGCTGCGGGGCGTACATCACGCTGACCCGGGACGGCTGGCAGGTGCTCGGCGAGGGCCGCGGGGGCCGCCGCCCCAACACGGATTCCGCTCCGGAGCCCTTCGGGCTGTCCGAGGCACCGCCCCCGCTCCCACGGACGGGCGGCGCCGTCTCGGAGGTCCTGCGCCGCGCGGCCGCCCGCTGAGCGACATCGGGCGGGCAGGACCGCCCCAACGGCCCGCGGACTCGGTTTCACGGTGGGACGGGCTGCCGGAGAGCAGCCTGATCCCGGACAGACCCGGGCGCTGAACAGCGGGATGCAGGAAGCCCTCTGGGGGACGCGCGTCGTCGCGTGGCGTAGGGCACCGACCCGCGTCGATGCGGACACCGGGGCGTGGGCCGGGTACGGCGGCGGTCGCCATGGCGTGTCGTGCCGCTGCCCTCATGTGACCGACCGGGCCTCGGCGACGCAGGACCCTTCCGGGCGGGACGTCCACGAGGCCCGCCGGACGGCGTTCGCCCGGAACCGGACTCCGGGCATGCCGAGGTGCGCGCGCCGAGACTCACGTCGTCCGCGCACGCGAAGGCACACCGTGGAGGTGCCGCGGCAGCGAGGCCTGCCCGGCCCCGGCGCCTCCTGGCCTACCGGGTTCGGCTCAGACGCCCGCGCCGAGGACCGCGTTGATCTGCTGCGGGTCTCCGCAGACGATCAGCAGGCTGCCGGCCCGCGCATGGGCCAGCGGCAGAGCGGTGACGGCAACGGACTCCGGACCGCCGTTGACGGCGACCACGACGACGGGCCGCACGGCCGCACGGTCCGCGGCGGAGGCGTCGGCGTAGAAGACGTCGTCTCCGGCGTCGTGCTGCGCCCAGTAGGACGCCTCGCCGAAGGACAGCTCATGGGTGGCCCAGGGGTGCCGTTCACCGGTGGTGATCACCAGAACGTCACCCGGGGCGCGCCCGGAATCCAGGAGCAGGTCCACGGCCTCCTCGGCGGCGTCCAGCGCCCCCTGGGCCGAGGCCGGGATCAGCTGGACCTGAGGGGTCACCGAAGCGGGCGCGGGAGCGGCCGGGGCCGAGGGCCCGGGCTTGGGGGCGACGTCACGCGGGGTGCGCTGCACCGGCGGCACGGGCCGGACGGGTCCGGGACGACCGGGACGCGACGGAGCCGCGGGACGGGGACCAGGTACGGGTCGAGGGGTCGGCGCTGTGCGGCCGCTGGCCGGAGTGGCGCGGGGACCCTGGGCACTCTCGTGAATCTGAGGCTCCTCGGGAATGAGAGGCATGGGTTGTTATTTATCAAACGTTGGTGCGGCTCGCGCCAGCGGGTGGCACATCAGTGCGAGCGGAATCGTCAGAAGTCGAAGCCGAGCTGACCCTCGATCTCCGGAACGCTTCCGTCCGCCCAACTGCGGGCCTTCTTGAGGTGCCGCCACTGGGGCAGCGCATCAAGATACGCCCACGACAACCGGTGGTACGGGGTGGGGCCCCGCTCCTCCAGTGCGGCCTTGTGCACGGGCGACGGATACCCTGCATTGTCCGCAAAACCGAAGTCTGCATGGTCGACACCCAGTTCGGCCATCATTTTGTCGCGCTGAACCTTGGCGATCACCGAGGCCGCCGCGACCGCCACGCACGAACGGTCGCCCTTGATGACCGTGCGGACCCTCCACGGAGCGCCGAGATAGTCGTGCTTCCCGTCGAGGATCACCGCATCGGGGCGGACCGGCAGCGCCTCGAGCGCCCGTCCGGCCGCGAGCCGCAGCGCGGCCGTCATGCCCAGGTCGTCGATCTCGTCCGGGGAGGCGTGCCCCAGGGCGTACGCCGTCACCCACGTCCGGAGCACCTCGGCCAGCTCGGTGCGCCGTTTGAGAGTGAGCAGCTTGGAGTCGGTGAGTCCCGCGGGCGGACGACGCAGTCCGGTGACCGCCGCGCAGACGGTGACGGGACCGGCCCACGCACCGCGGCCCACCTCGTCGACACCGGCAATGACCTTCGCTCCGGTCGTGGCGCGAAGGGAGCGCTCGACGGTGTGGGTGGGTGGTTCGTACGGCATGGCGCCCTTAGCCTACGCCGCCGAGATCCCCTCGCGACACCCAGGTTCGCCACGGCCGTCCACCCGTCACCGACAGCCCCCTTCCCACCGCCGTCAGGAGACGTCCGGACGCAGCAGCGGAAGCATGAGCTGGTCGATCATCTCTTCGAGATCCCGATCACTCCATTCGCTTCCGCACATCTTGGATCGGTACATCATCATGGCCGGGATGGCGTCGAAGACATAGCCGTTCGCAGCCCCGGACCTCACCTCCCCCCTCTCGATTCCGCGCCTGATCACCTCGTGCACCATCCTGACAGCCGGCTCCACAACCCCCTGAACGATCAGCGACTGAAAGCGTTCCGACTGAGATGGATCGCATTCGTGAATGATCGCCCGGAGCGCGAAGCCGGGTCGCGAGAACATCACGTCGCGCGCCCTGCGACACAGAGCCACCAGGTCCGCACGCACACTGCCGAGGTCGGGCGCCACATCCAACCGGGGCAGCTCGGCACTCAGAGCGTCCGCGACGAGATCCTCCTTGGACGGCCAGCGGCGATAGACGGCCGCTTTTCCGGTCTGGGCCCCGGCGGCGACACCCTCCATGGTGAGGCCGTTCCAGCCGACGGTGCCCAACTGTTCCAGCGCGGCATCGAGAATCGCGCGTTCGAGCACGGCGCCGCGCCGGCGAGGGGAGGCCGTCCGGGCGGGGGCGGCCGTCCAGCGCGAAGTAACCATCCGAGTGTCTCCAGGCGAGCAGAGGGGGCGGGGAGTTCGAAGCGGAGCGGGGCGCGGGCGCGGCAACAGCGGGGGACATGCCGACGGACGCCCCGAAAGTGAACGCTTGCGTTCACTACTGGGGACTCACTACCTTTGACGCGAGAGTGAACGCGAGCGTTCACTAACGCTGTTGTGGGGGACCCATAGTGACAACCTCTCAGTTGATTCAGGACCAGAAACAGGGTGCGGCCCGCCGGGAGGGGCATCCCGGCATCGCGCTCACCGTCATCGCGGCCTGCCAACTCATGGTGGTACTCGACGCGACGATTGTGAACATCGCGCTCCCGCACATTCAAGACGCGCTGAAGTTCAGCACCACCGACCTCACCTGGGTCGTCAGCGCCTACACACTCACCTTCGGGGGCCTGCTGCTGCTCGGTGCACGAGCCGGTGACATCCTCGGCCGGCGCCGGGTGTTCATGACCGGAATCCTGCTCTTCACCTTCGCCTCGCTGCTGGGCGGACTGGCTCAGGAGCCCTGGCAGTTGCTGGCCGCGCGGGCCCTGCAGGGCATGGGAGGCGCCATCGCCTCGCCCACCGCGCTGGCACTCATCACCACCACGTTTCCCGAAGGCCCGGAACGCAACCGGGCCTTCGGTGTCTTCGCCGCCGTCTCCGCGGGCGGCGGTGCCATAGGCCTGCTCGCGGGCGGCATGCTCACCGAATGGCTCGACTGGCGCTGGGTGCTGTTCGTCAACGTGCCGATCGGTGTGCTCATCGCCGCCCTCGCGCCGCTCTACATCGCCGAGTCGGAGCGGCACCCGGGGCGCTTCGACATCACGGGCGCCGTGACGTCGACGGCCGGTATGGGCTCCCTGGTCTACGCATTCATCCGGGCCGCCGAGGAAGGCTGGCGGGACGGTCTGACCCTCGGGGCGTTCGCCGCCGCCCTGGTCCTGCTGCTGGCCTTCGTGTTCACGGAGATGCGGGCCAAGGAGCCGATCACTCCGCTCAAGATGTTCGCCGACCGCAATCGCTCCGGCACGTACATGATCATGCTGAGCCTGGCCGCGGCGATGTTCGGCATGTTCTTCTACATCGTCCTCTTCGTACAGAACGTGCTCGGCTACAGCCCGATCAAGGCCGGGCTCGCCTTCCTTCCCGTCACCGCCGCGATCGCGGTCGGCGCGGGGCTGTCGCAACGCTTCCTTCCCGCGCTGGGCCCCAAGCCGTTCATGCTCGCGGGGGCAACTCTGGTAGTGATCGGCCTCTCCTGGCAGACGTTCATCAGCCCCGAGAGCTCCTATCTGGGCGGAGTGCTCGGCCCGATGCTCGTCTTCGGCTTCGGCATGGGTCTGAACTTCGTGACGGCCACGGTCACCGCCGTCTCCGGTGTCGCCCCGCACGAGGCCGGCGCCGCGTCCGGGCTGCTCAACGCCACACAGCAGGTGGGAGGTTCGCTCGGGCTCTCCATCCTGACCAGCGTCTTCGGCTCGGCCAGCAGGGACGAGGCTGAGAAGCAGCTGCCGTCGTTCCTCGCCGACGGAACGGCCGAGCAGAAGGCCGAGTTCGCCAAGACGCACCAACTGCCCGCCCCTTGGGGGCACGAGGTCCTCGCCCACGGCATCTCCACCGCTCTCGTTCCGGCCGCCGCGATAGCGGCCATGGCTCTGATCACGGCCTGGTTCGTGATCCGGGTCCGCAAGAGCGATCTGGACGCCCTGTCCGGGACGGCCGGGCCCATGGCCGGTTGAGACGCGCTGATGGCCGGGAGTCGCCGCCGAGCGCAGCCTGCCAGGGGCGACGCCCCTGCTCGCTCCGAGCACAGTCGGCGAGGGTGACGCCACGGCCATCCGCACTCCGCACAGATCGCACTGCGGATACCTGGACAACGCACGAGCATCACGCAGAGTTCCCGATGGACACGGAGAGTTCCCGCCAAGACTCGGCGGCCTCCGTGAAGGTGCCGAAAGGGCAGCCAAGTGGGCGCCTGCGCTCGGTCAGACGCGCACGTCCACCCACGTCGGTAGCGCCTCCACCTGCTCCGCCCAGGCGGCGGGAGGCATGCCGCTCTTCCCGGCAGCCAGCACGCCGCCCACGATGGCGCAGGTGGTGTCGACGTCCCCGCCGACCTGTGCGGTCGTCCAGAACGCCGTCTCGTAGTCACTGAGGGCGCGCGCCGCCGACCAGAGCGCGAAGGGAACGGTGTCATGGGCGGACGTACGCCGTCCGCAGCCCAGCACGGCCGCGACGGTGGCCGCGTCGCCGTAGTCGAGCATGTCCCTGGCGCGCCGCAGACCGGCGCCGACGGCGCTCTTCGGCACGAGGGCGATGACACCGTCCAGCAGCGCCTCGGGACCGGGCGGGCCGTCCGGCGCACCGACCATCGCGGCGGCCGCGGCGACGGCCATGGCGCCGACCACGGCCTCCCGGTGCTGATGTGTGGGGTAGGCGGAGATCTCCGCCTGATGGGTGGCCTGCTCGGGGTCGTCCGCGTACCAGGCGCCCAGGGGGGCGATGCGCATCGCGGCACCGTTGCCCCAGGACCCCTGGCCCTTGAACAGCGCTGCCGACAGTTCACGCCAGTCGGCGCCTTCCCTGACCAGCCTCAGCAGTCGGTTGACCGCGGGGCCGTAGCCGCGGTCGAAATCGTGGTGCTCCGCGAAGGAATGGGCCAGGGCGTCCTGGTCGATACGGTGGTGGGTGGCCAGGACTGCCACCACCGAGCAGGCCATCTCGGTATCGTCGGTCCATTGCCAGGGGCCGGGTGGCAGTGCGCGGTGCTTCAGCAGCGGGTAGTTCGCGGGAACGAAGAACTGTGACCCCAGCGCGTCGCCCACCGCGAGTCCACGCAGACTGGCGAGGGCGCGCTCCAGGCGCCCGTCGTGAGAGGAGTCAGCGGTCATCGCTCAGCCACTCTATCCGGTGATCCCGTAGGGCTCCGGATCTCGCCACCGGTCGAAGGGCCGGTCGAGGGTGTACTTGCCGTCGTCTCCGAGAACGAGCATGCGCATCTCGGCGTTCCCCGGGTTCGACAGGGACTCGAATTCGGCGACCGTCCAGTGGAACCAGCGCATGCAGAACAGGCGCATGGCGAGGCCGTGGGTCACGATGAGCACGTTCGGCGGATGGTCGGGGGCCTCGAAGCTGCGGAACAGGCTCTCCAGGAACCCGCCGACCCGGTCGTACACGTCGGCTCCGCTCTCGCCCTGGGCGAAACGGTAGAAGAAGTGCCCGTAGGCGTCCCGGTAAGCCTTCTGCAGCCGTACGTCGTCACGGTCCTGCCAATTCCCCCAGTCCTGCTCACGCAGTCGGGGCTCCTCCCGCACCCGGATGAGGTCGGGATCGAGGTGGAAGGCCCGGAGGGTCTCGTGGGTGCGGCGGTAGGGGGAGACGTACACGCTGACCCGCTCGCCGCCGAACACCTCCCGGATCCTTCTGCCGGTCTCCTCGGCCTGCCGCCGGCCCCGGTCGGTGAGGGCCAGCGCGTGGTCGGGTTCACGCTCGTAGACGGTGTCATCAACATTGCCCGTTGATTCCCCGTGCCGGACAAGGACGATGCGCCGTGGTCGTGCCATGCCAAAACCCTAGATCGGGAGACGGCAGATCGAATACTCGTACGGCGCCCATACGGCGTAGGTCACACGGATCGATCGCCATCGGTCCTCGGCTGCACACGTACACCACCCAGGGGGCAGAACCAGGGCTCATACGGTCCAGGTCGTCTCCAGTTCGACGATGTCACCGGTGAGGGCGGCGATGTCCGCCTCCGTCTGGGCGCGCAGGGCGAGCCGCTCCACGCGCTCGGTGCGGTACTTTCCGTGCTCGGCCTCGGAACGCCACATCGACAGGACCAGGAACTCGTGGCCGGGCGCCTCGGCGAACAGCCCGCGGATCATGCCGGGCGAGCCGGCCATGGCGGGGTTCCACACCTTCTCCTGCATGAGGGTGAAGTGTTCGGCGCGCTCCTCGTGGACCCTGCACAGAGCCACCCGCACCAGGTCGGAGTCCGTGAAACGGGGCTCGAAGCCGGTCTTCACGTCGAAGCGGTAGTCGAACAGCCGCACCTGGGCGTCCTTGAACGTGCCTGCCTGGGCCGCCGCCAGCCGGTCGTGGGAACGCGCCATGAAGGAGTCGTAGAAGGCACGGCTCTCCCAGAAGGCGAAGACATGCGCGACGGAGGGCCGACTTCTGCTCCAGCCCCCGCCCTGTCCCCGAAATCCCGGCTCCCCCAGAAGCCCCGCCCACTTCCGCTGCCCCCGTTCGAAACCGCGGCGGTCCACCACGGTGCAGCGAATCCACTTGACCAGCACCGCGCCATGGTAAGGCCACAGGGCGTGGCGTCGGTCACTCTCTGGCGCAGAGCAGCCATGCCGCGTGTCAGCGGTGCGTGGCAGGATGGACAACCGGCCCTGATGATCGGGCAGTTCGGGGCAAGGTCAGACGGTGAACGGGGAGGGAAATCCGTGAGCGGCATCAACAAAAGGATCCGCAAGATCGAGATGGCGCTGAAGTGGGACCCGAGTCCGGCGGGGCAGGCGCCCACCGATCTGGACATCGTCGCCGCGACGTATCTCGCGAGCGATCCGGGCGGGGCTCCCGCCTATGTGGTGCACTTCGACAGCCGCTCGCCCGACGGCACCATCTATCTCAACCGGGACAGCAAGGACGGCAAGGGTTTCGGCTGGGACGAGGTCATGACGCTGGAGCTCGAGCGGCTGGACGCGCGATACGCGCGCGTGGTGGTCGGTGTCGTCATCCAGCAGCATCCGGCGCACCGCACCTTCGTCAGCGTCCTCAACCCCGCCTTCCGGATACGGGAGGGCTACACGGTTCTGGAAGAGGACGATTTCGGCGGTGTGCTCGGGTCGACGGCGGCGACGGTCGCGGAGTTCATGCGGGAGGCCGACGGCTGGACGTTCCACCCGGGTGTCCAGGGGTTCGAGGACGACCCGGTGACGTTCACCAGGGTCATGGGACAGGTACGCCGGTCCTGACCCAGTGAGGGCATGAAACACCGAGGGCGGTGGAGCCGAGGACCGGCTCCACCGCCCCTTGCCGGATCACGTGGATCCGGCCGGAACGGCGGGGATCAGCTGCAGCCGCTGGTCGAGCCGCAGCCCTCGCAGATGTAGCAGGAACCGGCCCGCTGCATTTTCGTACCGCAGGAGAAGCAGAGCGGGGCGTCGGCCTGGATGCCCAGCTGCATCTCCACCAGTTCGGCGCTGGTGTGGGCCTGCTTCGGGGCGGGCTTGGCCACTTCGGCGCCGGTCTTCGGGGTGGCGACAGCCACCAGGTCCGTCTGACGCGGGGCCGACTGGGCCAGACCCTCGACGTCGACCTCCTCCTCGGCCGGCTCGTAGGAACCGGTCTCCAGGTGACGCTGACGCTCCTCGGCGGAGTGGATGCCGAGCGCGGAGCGCGTCTCGAAGGGCAGGAAGTCGAGCGCGAGGCGACGGAAGATGTAGTCGACGATCGACTGCGCCATCCGCACGTCCGGGTCGTCCGTCATGCCGGCCGGCTCGAAGCGCATGTTGGTGAACTTCGAGACGTACGTCTCGAGCGGCACGCCGTACTGCAGGCCCACCGAGACGGCGATGGAGAAGGCGTCCATCATGCCGGCGAGGGTCGAACCCTGCTTGGACATCTTCAGGAAGACCTCACCAAGGCCGTCGTCCGGGTAGGAATTGGCCGTCATGTAGCCCTCGGCGCCACCGACCGTGAAGGAGGTCGTGATGCCGGGACGCCCCTTGGGGAGACGCTTGCGGACCGGGCGGTACTCGACGACCTTCTCGACCGCCGTGCGGATCGTGTCCTCGGCCTTCTCGGTGATCTCGGCCTTCTCCTGATCCTTGGTGTCCTTCGTCTTCGCGGAGAGGGGCTGGCCGACCTTGCAGTTGTCGCGGTAGATCGCGAGCGCCTTGACGCCGAGCTTCCAGGCCTCGAAGTAGATCTCCTCGACCTCCTCGACGGTCGCCGTCTCCGGCATGTTGACCGTCTTGGAGATGGCGCCGGAGATCCAGGGCTGGATCGCGGCCATCATGCGGACGTGGCCCATCGGGGAGATGGCGCGCTCGCCCATGGCGCAGTCGAACACCTCGTAGTGCTCCTGCTTGAGACCGGGGGCGTCGATCACATTGCCGTTCTCGGCGATGTGGGCGACGATCGCCTCGATCTGCTCCTCCTGGTAACCCAGGCGGCGCAGGGCCTGCGGGACGGTGCCGTTGACGATCTGCATCGAGCCGCCGCCGACCAGCTTCTTGAACTTGACCAGGGCGAGGTCGGGCTCGACACCGGTGGTGTCGCAGGACATCGCGAGGCCGATGGTGCCGGTCGGGGCGAGCACGGACGCCTGGGAGTTACGGAAACCGTTCTTCTCGCCGAGACGCAGCACGTCCTGCCATGCCTCCGTGGCGGCGGCCCAGACGGGGGTGTCGAGGTCGTCCATGCGGACGGCAGTGCCGTTGGCGTCGGCGTGCTGCTTCATGACGCGGTTGTGGGCGTCGGCGTTGCGGGCGTAGCCGTCGTACGGGCCGACGACCGAGGCCAGTTCGGCGGAGCGGCGGTAGGCCGTGCCGGTCATCAGGGAGGTGATGGAACCGGCCAGGGCGCGGCCGCCGTCGGAGTCGTAGGCGTGGCCGGTCGCCATCAGCAGGGCGCCGAGGTTGGCGTAGCCGATGCCGAGCTGACGGAACGCGCGCGTGTTCTCACCGATCTTCTGGGTCGGGAAGTCGGCGAAGCAGATGGAGATGTCCATCGCGGTGATGACGAGCTCGACGACCTTCTGGAAGCGGTCGGCCTCGAAGGACTGGGTGCCCTTGCCGTCGTCCTTGAGGAACTTCATCAGGTTCAGCGAGGCGAGGTTGCAGGACGTGTTGTCCAGGTGCATGTACTCGCTGCACGGGTTCGACGCGGTGATCCGGCCGGACTCGGGGCAGGTGTGCCAGTTGTTGATGACGCCGTCGTACTGGATGCCCGGGTCGGCGCAGGCCCACGCGGCCTCGGCAAGCTTGCGGAACAGCGCCTTGGCGTCGACCTTCTCGATGATCTCGCCGGTCATCCGGGCGCGGAGGCCGAACTCGGTGCCGTTCTCGACGGCTGTCATGAACTCGTCGTTCACACGGACGCTGTTGTTGGCATTCTGGTACTGGACGGACGTGATGTCGTCGCCACCCAGGTCCATGTCGAAGCCCGCGTCGCGCAGCGCGCGGATCTTCTCCTCTTCCTTCACCTTGGTGGCGATGAAGTCCTCGACATCCGGGTGGTCCACGTCGAGGACGACCATCTTGGCGGCGCGGCGGGTGGCGCCACCGGACTTGATGGTGCCGGCGGAGGCGTCGGCGCCGCGCATGAAGGAGACCGGGCCGGAGGCGTTGCCGCCGGAGGACAGCAGCTCCTTGGAGGAGCGGATGCGGGAGAGGTTCAGGCCGGCGCCGGAGCCGCCCTTGAAGATCATGCCCTCTTCCTTGTACCAGTCGAGGATCGACTCCATGGAGTCGTCGACGGCCAGGATGAAGCAGGCGGAGACCTGCTGGGGCTGCGGGGTGCCGACGTTGAACCAGACGGGGCTGTTGAAGCTGAAGATCTGGTGGAGGAGGGCGTACGCCAGTTCGTGCTCGAAGATCTCCGCGTCGGCGGGCGTGGCGAAGTACTTGTAGTCCTCACCGGCCTTCGTGTACGTCTTCACGATGCGGTCGATCAGCTGCTTGAGGCTGACCTCGCGCTGGGGGGTGCCGACGGCACCGCGGAAGTACTTGCTGGTGACGATGTTGACCGCGTTCACCGACCAGAAGTCGGGGAACTCGACGCCACGCTGCTCGAAGTTGACCGAGCCGTCGCGCCAGTTGGTCATGACGACGTCACGGCGCTCCCAGACCACCTCGTCGTACGGGTGCACGCCGGGGGTGGTGTGGATGCGCTCGATACGCAGGCCCTTGGTGGTCTTGGCGCCCTTCGCGCGGGACCCTCGTGCCGGACCGCTCGCCGTCTCTGTCATGCCGCCTCCCTGTACAGGCAAAAACGCCCTGAAATGCCACGATGTTCCCGTGGCACGGTGTCGTGTCTGGTGCCGCGGACGCCAATGCGCCTGGTCCGCAGCAAGTCTTGGTCCGCCGCCGCCCGACCGGATCCGGGGTCTCCGCCCGGTTCCGGTCCTCCGGGTCAGTCGGCGGCGTGGACGGGCTCGGGGACCCGCGTGGTCCCTCCGCGCCCGCCGTCGTCCTCCCGGCCCCCCATGACAGCGTCCGGGTCGTCTTCGCGGTCGTCGTCGTCCGCGGCGGGGTGTCCCCTCTGGTCCCTGAGTTCCGCGATCGCGGCCTCGAAGTCCTCGAGCGAGTCGAACGCCCGGTAGACGGAGGCGAACCGCAGGTAGGCGACGAGGTCGAGTTCCTGCAACGGGCCGAGTATGGCCAGCCCCACGTCGTGGGTGGTCAGCTCAGCGCTTCCGGTGGCGCGCACCGCCTCCTCGACCCGCTGGCCGAGCTGGGCGAGTGCGTCCTCGGTGACGGGCCGTCCCTGGCATGCCTTGCGCACGCCGTTGATGACCTTGGTGCGACTGAACGGCTCGGTGACTCCGGACCGCTTCACCACCATGAGCGAGCACGTCTCCACGGTCGTGAAACGACGGGAGCAGTCAGGGCACTGGCGGCGCCTGCGGATGGACGTGCCGTCGTCCGTCGTACGGCTGTCGACAACACGGCTGTCGGGGTGCCTGCAGAAGGGGCAGTGCATGAAGTCCCAACCCTCCTCACAGCAGACTCAATAGCCTCGCCGGGCCTCATGGGCCCCTCGAAGCAGCCCCAAGCATAGGCGATCCAAGAGGATGCGAAGACCAGGGGCACCACAACTTGTGGGCCAGTGATGACATCCAAGCACTAGATATGGGGCTTGGCCCATACATCCAGGCTGCATCGCGTGTCGCGGACGGAGGCCTCACAGCGTGCGTTCCCGCCGTCACGGCGAGCACGCGAAACCGGCCCCCACGCGCGCGTGCACAACCGTGTCCCCGCGGCACATACGGCGATATCGTGGGCGCCGCAGGGAGGACCCGTGGGACTCTCGCACAGAGCGGGCCCGCCGCCCGGCCTGCCGGAATCCGGATGGCAGACTGGGGCGACCCCCCACAAGGGGGGTGACCCCGGCGGTGAAGAGTACAACAACGGGCCCTTTCGTCCGCCGGTCACAGCATTGGCCATACACCCAGACACATGATCAAGTCAGGCTATCCACGCTTTTTCACTCGAACGTGTGTTTGGCGCAACCTTTCGAAAGCAACTACCGTTGTGCAGCAGGGAGACAATCGAGAGGGGCCGACGTGACCACCACCGCAGACAGTGCCACCATCACCGCCCAGGACCGCTCCCAGGGCCGACTCGAGCCGGTGCATGCGATGAACGAAGCCGTGAACCCGGAGGGGCACAAGCGCTCCCTGCCGGGCCGACCTCCAGGCATCCGGGCGGACAGCTCGGGCCTGACCGACCGGCAGCGCCGGGTGATCGAGGTCATCCGGGACTCCGTGCAGCGGCGCGGCTACCCGCCGTCCATGCGGGAGATCGGCCAGGCCGTCGGCCTGTCCAGCACGTCCTCGGTGGCGCACCAGCTGATGGCACTGGAGCGCAAGGGCTTCCTGCGCCGCGACCCGCACCGTCCGCGGGCGTACGAGGTCCGCGGCTCCGACCAGGCCGTCTCCGTGCAGCCCACGGACACCGCCGGCAAGCCCGCCGCGTCGTACGTCCCCTTGGTGGGCCGTATCGCCGCAGGTGGCCCGATCCTCGCCGAGGAGTCCGTCGAGGACGTCTTCCCGCTCCCGAGGCAGCTCGTGGGCGACGGTGAGCTGTTCGTGCTGAAGGTCGTCGGCGACTCCATGATCGAGGCCGCGATCTGCGACGGCGACTGGGTCACCGTCCGCCGCCAGCCGGTCGCCGAGAACGGCGACATCGTGGCGGCCATGCTCGACGGCGAGGCCACCGTGAAGCGGTTCAAGCGCGAGGACGGCCATGTGTGGTTGCTCCCGCACAATGCGGCGTACGAGCCGATCCCCGGCGACGACGCGACCATCCTCGGCAAGGTGGTGGCGGTCCTCCGCCGCGTCTGAGCACGGCGGGCGGCGTCACCTCCTCCGCCCCCTTGACTGGGCCCCGGAATCCCTGCGCCGGTTCCGGGGCCCTGTGCTGTTCCCTACTTCTTGTCGGTCTCGGTCTGTCGTGCCGCCGCGTCGATCGCCGCGAGCGACCTGCGTACCTGGTTGCGGTCCGTGGTGTGCCAGAAGTCCGGCAGGGAGGCCTTGAGGTAACTCCCGTAACGGGCCGTCGCCAGCCGCTGGTCCAGTACGGCGACCACGCCCCGGTCCCCCGACGCGCGGACCAGACGGCCGGCACCCTGCGCCATGAGCAGCGCCGCGTGCGTGGCGGCCACCGCCATGAAGCCGTTGCCTCCGGCGTCCTCCACGGCCTTCTGACGGGCGCTCATCAGTGGGTCGTCCGGACGCGGGAACGGGATCTTGTCCATGACCACCAGCTGACAGCTGGGACCGGGCACGTCGACGCCCTGCCAGAGCGACAGCGTCCCGAAGAGACACGTCTTCGGATCCGCCGAGAAGTTCTTGATCAGCTCGCCCAGGGTCTCCTCACCCTGGAGGAGGATCGGGAACTCGGGGATACGGCCGCGCAGTTCCTCGGCTGCCAGCTGTGCGGCGCGCATGGAAGAGAAGAGACCGAGGGTGCGGCCGCCGGCCGCCTGGATCAGTTCGGTCAGCTCGTCCAGCATGTCGGCGCGGTCGCCGTCGCGCGCGGGGCGCGACAGATGCTTGGCGACGTACAGGATGCCCTGCTTGCGATAGTCGAAGGGCGAGCCCACGTCGATGCCCTTCCACTGGGGAAGGTCGTCTCCCTCGGTGCCCTCCGGGGCGAGCCCCAGAGAGGCGCCCACGCCGTTGAAGTCCCCGCCGAGCTTCAGGGTCGCCGAGGCCAGGGTCACGGAGCGGTCGGCGAAGAGTTTCTCCCGCAGCAGGCCCGAGACGGACATGGGGGCGACACGCAGGGAGGCGCCGAAGCGGTCGTGCCGTTCGTACCACACGACGTCGTACTCGGAACCGCCCACGATCCGTTCCGCCACGTCGTGCACGGTTTCCACGGAGGCGAGCGCCTGCTTGCGAACCGCGTCCTCGTCCTGGACGGACTTGTCGCGGGTGGCACCGATGCCGGAGATGACGGTGCGCGCGGCGTCGCGCAGTGCCATGAGGGCGTAGTTGAGGTCCTCCGGGATCTCCTCCAGACGGCCCGGCAGCGCCAGCTCCATCAGCCGCTCGAAGCCCTCGGCGGCGGTCTGGAGCTGGTCGGCCGCCTTCTCGTTGACCAGCTTCGCTGCCCGCCGCACCGCCCGGTTGACCTGGCCCGGGGTGAGCTCGCCGGTGGCGACGCCGGTGACCCTCGACACCAGTTCGTGCGCCTCGTCGACGATCAGCACCTCGTGCTGCGGAAGGACCGGCGCCCCCTCGATGGCGTCGATGGCCAGCAGGGCATGGTTGGTGACGACGACCTCGGCCAGCTTGGCGCGCTCGCGGGCCATCTCCGCGAAGCACTCGGCGCCGTACGCGCACTTGGACGCGCCGAGGCATTCCCGCGAGGACACCGACACCTGAGCCCAGGCCCGGTCCGAGACACCCGGCGTCAGGTCGTCCCGGTCGCCGGACTCGGTCTCGTCGGCCCAGTCCCGCAGCCGCAGCAGATCCTGGCCCAGCTTGCTGCTGGGCGCAGCCGCCTCGAACTGGTCGAAGAGCCCCTCCTCCTCGTCCTGCGGGACGCCCTCGTACAGACGGTGCAGGCACAGGTAGTTCGAGCGGCCCTTCAGCATCGCGAACTCCGGGCGCCTGCGCAGCAGCGGATGCAGCGCCTCGACCGTGCGCGGCAGGTCCCGCTCGACGAGCTGGCGCTGCAGGGCGAGGGTGGCGGTCGCGACCACGACCCGCTCCCCGTGCGCGAGCGCGGGCACAAGGTAGCCCAGTGACTTACCGGTGCCGGTGCCGGCCTGCACCAGGAGGTGGGAGCCGTCGTCGATCGCCTCCGCGACGGCTTCGGCCATGGCCACCTGGCCGGGACGCTCCGTACCGCCGACAGCGGCGACGGCGGCGTGGAGGAGTTCGGGGAGTGAGGGCTTCGTCATAGCGCGACCACCCTACGGCTCGGCACTGACAAACGGGTCATCGAGCAGGTGGGATGCAGGAACAGCAAGGAGGGAAGTGGTGAGGGAATCAAGGTGCGGGGCTTCTCGGATTCGGGGCCGGTGAAGGGCGTGGGAAACATCGGTGGGGTTGCCAGAGGTCGAGTGACGGGGCTCGGGCGATGGGCTGGCGGGCATGAGGGTGCGCGACGGGGGAAAGGGGGCGCTGCGGTTGCTGCGGGCGGTGCGGCTGCTGCGGGCGGTGCGGTGGGACCGCCGGAAAAATTCCCGGGGATTCTCGGGACGAGCGGGAACCACCCGGAATCCCGAGGCGTTCCACCTGTGACGATGCAATTACACGCAGTCACATCAGATGGCGAAGGCTTCTGTCTCTGACCATGAGACCGGCCCGCTTGGCGGGCAGGTCGACCTCGGCGCAGAAGCGGAAACCGGCACGGAGGAAGGCGGCGATGGAAGGGGTGTTGCGAAGGTCCGGTTCAGCGACGACACGTGAGCATGCGGGTCTCCTGTCGAGTACGAGGTCGGCGACGGCTCTCAGCAGGAGGCCGCCAAGGCCTCGCCCGCGGGCGGCCGGGCCTCCGATGAGGAGATGGATGCCGGTGTCGTGAGGACGGGCGAGGTAGTGGCGGGCCAGAGGGTCGAGGTCCGCCCGGTAGATCTCCCAGTAGCTCATCGGTCTGCCCTCCAGCAGGCCCAGACACGGGATGCTGTGGGTGCCGTCGGCGAGTTGGCGGCGCAGGTGCCGCTCGGTCAGGGTCCGGGGTCCCGCCAGTTCCCAGAAGGCGGCGACCGCCGGCTCATTCATCCACCGCCCGATGTGGGGCAGGTCTTGGTCGACCTGGACGGGGACGAGGTGGAACGCGCCCGCGGGTGTGGGGGTGGGCCCCCAGTCGGCCAAGCGGTCGAGCGGGCCTGTGGAGGCGGTGCCGGCGACGGCGCGGATGTCGATGGAGGGCACGGTGGGGGTTCCTCTCAGCAGGTGGGTCGGGACATGTTCCTCAGGGACGAGGGGAGTTGGAGCCGCGTATGGGGACGGTTCAGGAGTGCAAGGGGTTGGCGATGGTGACGTACACGGACTGGGTGTCCACCGGGCCGACGAGTTCGTCCATGCCGTGCAGCCGGGTCAGCAGGTTGGCCTTGCAACGCAGCACGGGTGAGTCGAGGAGACGAGCGGGCAGCGTGCTGCGCAACCGGTCGGGGCCACGGGCCACGGTGGTGAGGAAACGGCGGCAGGCGGCGAGCAGCAGATGTTCACCGGCGAGACGCTGTGAGCCGAAGGCGCCGATGAGTCCCAGGACGTTGTTGATACCCAGGTAGTAGGCGAAGCGCTCGTCGGTGACCTCGTCGGATACGAACGTGTCGCTGTGCTCGCCGATGCCGGGCAGCCGGGCTTCGAGTTCCGCGCGGCGGGAGGCGCGGAAGTAGTAGCCCTGGTTGTCGCGGTAGCGGCCGCCCGTGGGCCAGCCGTCGGGGTCCAGCACGAGGAGCGTGTTCTGCTGGTGGGCCTCCAGGGCGATGCCGGCTTCCCCGTCGAGCCAGAGCACCGGGCGCACGACGTGCTCCAGGTAGCGCAGGAACCACTCGGCGGCGACCGCGGCGAGCGGGCGCCCTGTCCGTCCGGCGAGCCGTGTGACGACCTCGGCCAGCCGGGAGCTCTGCATCGCGTTCGGGTCCGGGCCAGGCGAGAGAGTCTCGGCGGGCCGGGCGGCGAGGGCTGAGCATGCGCGGGCGGTCGCCGCGGCTCGGGGATACGGGCGGAGTGAGACAAGGCCTGCGACGCAGGAGACGTCGTCCGTGGGTGCGAAGGGGTTGTGGCGGATCACGACGTCGAGTCCGCGCACCGGGAGGCCGTCGGTCCCGTCCACGGCGAGCCAGGCCGGGTCGCGCACGATGTCGAAACCGGGGTGGGCCGCCCGCCACTGCTGGGACAGGCCGGTTCGCAGCAGACGGTGGACCTCGACGCCGCGGTGGAGCTCCTTGCGCAGGTTCTCCCGACAGGAGTTGGTGATGCGCAGACCGAGCGACAGTTTGAGCATCGCCGGGGCACCGGACCGGTGAACGGTGCGAACGGAGGAGGTTGGGTGCCACGGGGCGCCGTGCGCGCCGAGGTCCCGGAGCAGCCCGGCCTCGAACAGGGCGGCGATCTCGGGGCGGTGCCGGGTCTCGCGCAGTTGCCAGGGGTGCATCGGAAGGAGGGCGTAGCCGTCGGGCGACGCGTAGCGATCGTGCAAGGGCGCTCCGCCGCCGGGGAGTCGGGCCGTCAGACGGTGGGCGGGGACAGTGCGGCCGCTTTCCGTCCAGGCGGAGTCGGTGGCCAGCGCGGAAGGGGCGACAGCCAGCCAGTGCAGGGGGAAGGAGCCACGCGACTCGGGTGAGTACAGGTGTGCTTCGGCGTCGGAGATACCTTCGCGGCTCTTCGGGGTGGGGTGCAGGGGGTGTCCGAGAATCAGTGCCTGTTCGGCGGAGAGGAACAGGTCGGAGCCGTCGGTGGGGTGCTTCCGGCGCTCGCTGATGAAGTCTGCCGTGCGACGGACGGAGTCGGCGACGCGGGACACGAGATCGACCGGGTCGACGCCGCGGCCGACTGGACGGGGCGGGGTGGGTGTCCGGGCTGGTCCGCGCGGCTCGGGCGTCTCGCGGGACAGCAGGGCGGCGATCATGACCGCGTCTGCGGGCGGGGACTGCTCGGGCGTGTCGGCGAGGCGCGGGAGACCGAAGCGGTGCCAGCCGGTCGGGGACCAGTAGTGGACGGGGGCAAGCAGGGCGGTGCCGCTGGCGGGGAGCGGCACTCGGAGGGTGCCGTCGGGCGGGGCGGGCAGGCCTGCCTCGCGCACCCAACAGCGCAGCAGGTTCTCCACGGCCGCCGCCTGGGCAGCGGTGTGGGGGTCGGGGTGGTCCAGGAGGTGGGCCGCGACGCCGTGCGCCGGTTCGATGGGGGTGGTGTGGCCCTGCTGGGACGGGACGGAGGTGTTCGGTGTGGTGTGGATCGACGGAACGGAGGAGGTAGAGGCTGGGGTGGTGGTGGAAACGGCGGAGGCAGGACCGGGAGAGCCGGTGGGCTCAGGGGCGTTGTTCAAGGTCGTTCCTCATCGGGTGGGGCCGGCACGGTCGGCGGCGTGACGGGCCGGAACGGCGGGGGGTGCGCGACGGTGCGGAGGGGCCGGTCGGTGTCCGCCTCGTACGCGGGGGGACGGTGAGTGAGGGGACGGGTTCGCCGTCTGTGTCACCCCGCCCGTTCGACACGGCCTCGTCGCTTCGGAGCCTGCCTGGGCTGCTGGTTCGGCTGGTCCTTGTCGCCCCGGCCCGTGCGATGGGCGTGGCCACGGGCCGCCGCCTCGATCGCGTCGGCCAGTCGGTCGAGTACGGCGGCCGCCTGCTCGTCGGTGATCGTCAGGGGCGGAAGCAGGCGTACGACGCCGGCGTGGCGGCCTCCCAGTTCGACGATCAAGCCGCGGCGCAGGCACTCCTGCTGTACGGCGACGGCCAGTTCGGGGGCGGCGGGACGAGGCCCCCGAGCCGGGGCGGACACCTCGGGCGGGCTGGACATGGCGTGGGCATCGGCGGGGACCCCGTGGCGGCTGCCCGGGGCACCGCGCCTACCGTCGCCCGGCACAGCACGCCCCTCGCTCGCCCCAACGCGGGCCTCACCCAGCGCAACGGGGCCCTGGCCGGCAGCACCCCGGCCCCCGTAACGAGCATCAAACCCCCCGTCCAGGGCATCACAGTCCGCCTCCAGGGCGCCGCGGCCCTCGTCCATCGCGTCTCCCCTCCCCCGTCCCGGCACCTCCCCGTGCTCGGCCTCGGGGTCGACCAGTTCGACGCCGATCATCAGGCCGCGCCCGCGCACGTCTCCCATGCACGGGAAGTCCTCGGCGAGGTGCCGGAGTTGGTTCAGCAGGTGGGCTCCCAGGGTGGCCGCGCGTTCGGCGAGGCGGTTCTCGCGGACGTGGGCGAGGGTGGCCGTGCCGGCGGCCATGGCGAGCTGGTTGCCGCGGAAGGTGCCCGCGTGGGCGCCCGGTTCCCAGACGTCGAGGTCGTCGTGGTAGACGACGACGGCCAGGGGCAGACTGCCGCCGATGGCCTTGGAGAGGACCATCACATCGGGGGTGATCCCGCTGTGCTCCACCGCCCAGAAGGTGCCGGTGCGGCCGACGCCCGTCTGGACCTCGTCGGCGATGAGGGGAATGGAGCGGTCGGCGGTGATCTGCCGCATACGGCGCATCCAGGCGTCCGGGGCGGGGATCACCCCGCCCTCGCCCTGGACGGGTTCGAGGATCATCCCGGCGGGGCGTCTCACGCCGGACTTGGGGTCGTCGAGGACGGACTCGGTCCAGCGGGCGGCGAGTTCGGCGCCGCGTTCGCCGCCGACACCGAACGGGCAGCGGTAGTCCTGCGGATAGGGCAGGCGCGCCACCCGGACGTCGAAGGCGCCGCCGGAGGCTTCGAGGGAACCGGTCGTCATGCCGTGGTAGGCGCCGGTGAAGGCCAGCATGCCCGTGCGGCCGGTGGCGGCGCGGACGAGTTTGAGCGCGGCCTCCACGGCGTCCGTGCCGGCGGGCCCGCAGAACTGCACGCGGGCGCGGTTGGCGAGACCGGGGGGCAGGGTGTGGAAGAGCTCGGTGATGAAGGCGTCCTTGACCGGAGTGGCGAGGTCGAGGACGTGCAGGGGCGCGCCCGAGTCGAGAACCTTGCGGATGGCCTCCAGGACGACGGGATGGTTGTGGCCGAGCGCGAGGGTGCCGGCGCCGGAGAGGCAGTCGAGGTAGCGGCGGCCGTCGGCGCCCTCGATGGTCAGTCCCCGGGCCCGTACCGGCACGATGGGCAGGGCGCGCGCATAGGTGCGGGCCGCCGACTCGCGCGCCGACTGGCGCCGCAGGATCCCCTCGTGCACGGGCCGCCCGCCGGTCTGCCTCCGCGCGGTCGCAGCCCCGACCGTCGCTGTCCCGGGGATCCCGGTGGGCGATGTTCCGGTGGATCGCCCCGGAGCGATCTCCTCGGGCACTGGCTCGGCCACGGCCACGCTCCCTGTCCTGCCGCAGTTCAGGGGGCCGAGGGCGGGCAGCGGTCCCCCACCGCTACCAACCCTGGACGGCTGTCCTGGTTACGGGTTGCCTCAAGATCCTTGCGGTGACGGAACCGTTGCCCTGCTGTCGGAAGTCCCCCACAGCGAACGCTTATCGTGTGGGGGCATTGCACAGGGCCGCGAGACCCGGCTGAACTCGGCGTGAGATCGCGGTGAGTTCGGCTCCATGGGAGCGGCAACAGCTTCAAGTTCGTTGACAGCAGGGGGAGTCAGACCATGCGATCGATACGGCCGTCGTTCACCGCTCGCCGGGAGAGGAACGCACGCAGCAGAACCTCCCCCGTGCTCGGTGCCGTCGCCCTCGCCTCGGTGCTCGCGCTCACCGCGACCGCCTGCGACTCGGGCGACACCACCGCGGACGGCCGGGCCAGTGCTTCGGCCACGGCGGGCGGTGACGGAAAGATCACGATCCCGGACGACATCAAGGACCGGCTCAAGGAGCACGGGATCGATCTGGACAAGTGGAAGAACGGCGCGTGGAAGAACTGGGACAAGGACGACTGGCTGCGTGAGGCCCAGGACTACGTCAACCCGATCATCAAGGGCCTGTGGGACCCGGACCGGATGCGGGAGGCGGAGGACCCGGACCGCAGTGTCGACGACAACGACCTCTCCGGCGACCAGGGGGTGACCGACCCGACGCCCGAGCCCGTGGACGCGAAGGCCGTGCCGACGACGTACCACGCCAACGCCCCCGAGGCGGGCAAGGTGTTCTTCGACTCCCCCGAGGGCACGATGGTCTGCTCGGCGACGGTCGTGGAGGACCCGGCGCACCCGGGGAAGTCCAACCTGGTGTGGACGGCGGGCCACTGTGTGCACGCGGGCAAGAAGGGCGGCTGGTACCGCAACATCGCGTTCGTGCCGTCGTACAACGACAAGGGGCTGTCCGCCGAGCGGTTGCAGACGGCCACCAAGGAGGAGGCCGCTCCCTACGGTGTGTGGTGGGGCGACTGGGTGAAGACCTCGGACCAGTGGATCGCGCAGGGCGGGGAGACGGGCGGTGACGGCGCACCGTACGACTTCGCCGTCATCCATGTGACGCCGGAGGCGGGCGGTTCCGGCAAGTCGCTGGAGGAGACGGTCGGTTCGGCGCTGCCGGTGGACTTCAACGCTCCTGCCGTGCCGAAGGTGGACAGCATCACCGCGACGGGCTATCCGGCCGCGGCGCCCTTCGACGGGCAGAGGCTCTACCAGTGCCAGGACAAGCCTGGGCGGCTGTCGTTCAGTGAGTCGGACCCGACGATGTACCGGATCGGCTGCACGATGACCGGTGGTTCGTCCGGCGGCGGCTGGGTGGCGACGGGATCGAACGGGAAGCTGGCGCTGGTCTCCAACACCTCGGTCGGCCCGGCGCGTTCGGGGTGGCTCGCGGGTCCGCGACTGGGTGAGGTGGCCAAAGGGGTGTACGACTCGGTGAGCGAGAAGTTCGCCGGTCGGTAGGCACCGTGAACATGGCGAAGGCCCGCCCCCTCCGTGAGTGGAGGGGGCGGGCCTTCGTCCGTCGGTCAGGCGAGGCGTGCCGGGACGTACGGTGCGAGGTCCGCGGCCAGTTCCTCGTGCACACGCACCTTGAGGAGCGTGCCCTCCGCCGTGTGCTCCTCGGAGATCACCTCACCCTCGGTGTGGGCGCGGGCGACCAGCTTGCCGTGGGTGTACGGCACGAGCGCCTCGATCTCGACCGAGGGCCGCGGCAGCTCGCTGTCGATGAGCGCCAGCAGTTCCTGGATCCCCTGGCCCGTACGGGCCGAGACGGCGATGGAGCGCTTCTCGATCCGCATCAGCCGCTGGAGGGTCAGCGGATCGGCCGCGTCCGCCTTGTTGATCACGACGATCTCGGGCACCCCGGTGGCGCCGACATCCCGGACCACCTCGCGCACGGCGGCCAGCTGCTCCTCCGGGTTGGGGTGCGAGCCGTCCACCACGTGCAGGATCAGGTCGGACTCGCCGACCTCCTCCATGGTGGAGCGGAACGCCTCGACCAGGTGGTGCGGCAGGTGTCGTACAAAGCCGACCGTGTCCGCCAGCGTGTACAGGCGGCCGCTCGGGGTCTCGGCCCGGCGCACGGTCGGGTCGAGGGTCGCGAACAGCGCGTTCTCGACGAGGACGCCCGCGCCGGTGAGACGGTTGAGCAGGGAGGACTTGCCGGCGTTGGTGTAGCCCGCGATGGCGACGGACGGCACCTTGTGGCGCTTGCGCTCCTGGCGCTTGATCTCGCGGCCGGTCTTCATCTCCGCGATCTCCCGGCGCATCTTCGCCATCTTCTCGCGGATCCGTCGCCGGTCCGTCTCGATCTTGGTCTCACCGGGACCACGGGTGGCGAGGCCGCCGCCCTTGCCGCCGCCCATCTGACGGGACAGCGACTGACCCCAGCCGCGCAGTCGCGGCAGCATGTACTGCATCTGCGCAAGCGCGACCTGCGCCTTGCCCTCTCGGGACTTGGCGTGCTGGGCGAAGATGTCGAGGATCAGGGCCGTGCGGTCGATGACCTTGACCTTGACGACGTCTTCCAGGGCGATGAGCTGGCCCGGGCTGAGCTCACCGTCACAGATAACGGTGTCGGCACCGGACTCGACGACGATGTCGCGCAGCTCCATGGCCTTGCCGGAACCGATGAAGGTGGCCGCGTCGGGCTTGTCGCGGCGCTGGATCACGCCGTCGAGCACGAGCGCGCCGGCGGTCTCCGCGAGGGCGGCGAGCTCGGCGAGGGAGTTCTCCGCGTCCTGCACGGTCCCCGAGGTCCAGACGCCGACGAGGACGACCCGCTCCAGGCGGAGCTGGCGGTACTCGACCTCGGTGACGTCCTCGAGTTCGGTGGAGAGGCCGGCGACGCGGCGCAGGGCCGCGCGCTCGGAGCGGTCGAACTGGTCGCCGTCCCGCTCTCCGTCGATCCCGTGGCTCCAGGCGACGTCCTCTTCCATCAGGGCATCGGCCCGAAGACCCTCGGGGTAGGAGTGCGCGAAGCGCTTGGTGTCCTGGGAAGAGGAAGAAGAGGAGGTCATTGGGTCCTTACGTCGTGGGGATACCGATTTCGGCGGAGTTCACCGTCCATAGTGCACAACGCACGAGCACCCCGGGAGATTCCCGCGCCTCGTGCCCCGTGCCTCGCCGACCTGACGATGGTCGCACGGGACGCCTCGTGTCGTCACGGCCTTATTCCGTGGCCTACGAGGTCTTCGGGGTCTTCGGGGCCCGTGAGGCCTTCGTCCCCTTCTCCGTCGCCGCCGCGGGCTTCCAGTCCGGGTGGCCGGGCATCGGCGGGGTCTTCTCCCCGTACAGCCAGGCCTGGAAGAAGTCACCGAGACCGCGTCCGGAGACCTCCTCGGCGAGCTTCCGGAAGTCCGCCGTGGTGGCGGTGGAGTCCTTGTGGTCGCGCACCCAGTCCCGCTCGACCTGCTCGAACGCCTTCTCGCCGATCTCCTGGCGCAGGGCGTACAGGGCGAGGGCGGCGCCGTCGTACACGTTCGGGCGGAAGATGCTGATCTTCTCGCCGGGGTCGGGCGCCTTGGGGAGCGCGGGCGGTCCGCCGGCGGCGCGCCACCGGTCGGACGCGCCGTACGCCGTCTTCATGCGCTTCTCCAGAGTGGGGCCGCCCTTGTCCTGGGCGTAGAGGGCCTCGTACCAGGTGGCGTGTCCCTCGTTGAGCCAGAGGTCGGACCAGGTGCGTGGGCTGACGCTGTCGCCGAACCACTGGTGGGACAGCTCGTGCACCATGATCGACTCGAGGTACCACTTGGGGTAGCCGGGCTTGGTGAAGAGGTCCTTCTCGAAGAGGGACAGGGTCTGTGTCTCGAGTTCGAAGCCGGTGTCGGCCTCGGCCACGAGTACGCCGTAGGTCTCGAAGGGGTAGGGACCGACCTTGTTCTCCATCCAGGCGATCTGGTCGGGGGTCGCCTTCAGCCATGGTTCGAGGGCCGCGCGGTCCTTCGTGGGCACCACGTCCCGCACGGGCAGTCCGTGCGGTCCGTCGCGGTGCAGGACGGTGGAGCGGCCGATGGACACCTGGGCGAGCTCGGTGGCCATGGGGTGCTGGGTGCGGTACGTCCAGGTGGTCGTCCCGCCGGCCCGGTCGGCTCCGGCCGGCAGCCCGTTGGCGACGGCCGTGTAGTCGTCGGGGGCGGTGATCCGGATGGTGAACATCGCCTTGTCGGACGGGTGGTCGTTGCACGGGAACACCAGGTGGGCGACGTCGGCCTGGTTGGCCATGGCGAGGCCGTCGGCGGTGCGTACCCAGCCGCCGTCACGGTCGCCGGCGCTCGCCGGATCGCTGGTGTGGCGCACGGTGACGCGCGTCCGGCTGCCCGGCGCCAGCGGGGCCGTGGGGGTGACCACCAGATCGTCGCCGGCGCTCTCGAACGTGGCGGGCCTGCCGTCGACCTCGACCGAGTCGACCTTGCCGTGCGCGAAGTCGAGGTTGATCCTCTCCAGGGCCGTCGTGGTCCAGGCGTCGATGGTGGTGACCGCCTGGAGCGGCTTGCTGTTGGAGCCGGAGTACGTGAAGGAGAGGTCGTACGCCGCCACGTCGTAGCCGGGGTTGCCCAGGTACGGGAAGAGGCGGTCGCCGACGCCGAGCGGTGCCGCCGGGGCGCTCGCGGCGACGAGACAGACGGATACGGCCGAGGCGAGCAGCGCGGACTTCAGCCGACGGGAGGCGGCGGTACGGCGGTGGGGGGCCCGGGGGCACAGGGTCGAGAAGCGGGGGGTGAGCAGCATGCACCACCGCTACCAGCGCTCACCTGCCGTACTGCGGCGACGCGCGCCCGGCCCACCCGAACGGGTTGCTCACGCGCGCGTGCGTGTGAGCCGTGCGGGCCCGGCCAAGGCTCAGTAGGCCGATGCGTGCTGGGCCCGGCTGACGTCGTAGACCCCGGGTACGTTCCGCATGGCGCGCATCAGGGTGGGCAGATGGGCCGCGTCGGGGAGTTGGAGCGTGTACGTGTGGCGTACGCGCTGCTGGCTCGGGGGTTCGACGGTCGCGGAGACGATCTCGGCGCCCTCCAGTGCCATCGCCTCGGTGAGGTCGGCGAGCAGATGGGGACGGCCGAACGATTCGGCGACCAGGGTGACCCGGCATTCGGTGGTGTCGCCCCAGCGCACGTCGACGGCCGCACGCCCCGCGTCCTCCATGCGCGCCACCGCGGCGCACTCCACCCGGTGCACGGTCACGACTCCCCCGCGCACGGCGAAACCGGTGACCTCGTCGGCCGGTACGGGGGTACAGCACCCGGCGAGGCGTACGCCGGCGTCGGGCCGGCCGACGACCGTGATCGCGGTGTCGGGCCGGGACAGGGGGGTGTCGGCGGCCGGGATGTCCGCCACCGTCCTCGCCGGGTCGGCGGCCTCCTCGGGCTCGGCCGGGGCCGGATGCGTCGCCAGCCAGCGCTGGATGGCGATCCGTGCGGCGGGGGTGTGGGCGTGCTCCAGCCATTCCCTGGAGGGCTCGGAGGCCGGGTCCTGGCCCATGAGGAGCTGGACGGTGTCGCCGTCCCGAAGAACGGTGCTCAGGGTCGCCAGCCGGCCGTTCACGCGGGCGCCGATACAGGCGTGAGCGTCCTCGCCGTACTGCGCGTAGGCGGCGTCGACGCACGTGGCGCCCTCGGGGAGGCCGAGGGTGCCGCCGTCGGGGCGGAAGACGGTGATCTCGCGGTCCTGGGCGAGGTCCTCGCGCAGGGTGGACCAGAAGGTGTCGGTGTCGGGCGCGGCCTCCTGCCAGGCGAGGAGGCGGGAGAGCCAGCCGGGCCGGGTCGGGTCGACCCGCTCCCCATCGCCCCGCTCCCCGTCGGTGCGCTCCCCGTCTGGCCCGTCCCCGTCGGCCGACGTGCCCTCGCGGGTCTGCTCCTCCTGCGGACCGACGTAGGGGTTGCCGAGGGCGACGACTCCGGCCTCGGCGACCTTGTGCATCTGGTGGGTGCGGATGAGGACTTCGGCGACCTGGCCGTCCTCGCGGGCGACGGCGGTGTGCAGCGACTGGTACAGGTTGAACTTGGGAACGGCGATGAAGTCCTTGAACTCCGAGACGACCGGCGTCATGCAGGTGTGGAGTTCACCGAGGACGGCGTAACAGTCCGCGTCCTCGCTGACGAGCACCAGCAGCCGGCCGAAGTCGCAGCCACGCAGCTCGCCGCGTTTGCGCGAGACACGGTGAACGGAGACGAAATGCCGGGGCCGGATGAGGACTTCGGCCTGGAGGCCGGCCTCGCGCAGGACCGCGCGCATCGCGTCGGCGAACTCCGCGAGGGGGTCGTCCGCGCGGGAGGCGTTGTCGACGATCAGCTCGCGGGTGTGCTCGTACTCCTCGGGGTGCAGGATCGCGAAGACGAGGTCTTCCAGCTCGGTCTTGAGGGCCTGTACGCCGAGGCGTTCGGCGAGCGGGATGAGGAAGTCCCGGGTGATCTTGGCGATGCGCTCCTGTTTCTCGGGGCGCATCACGCCGAGGGTGCGCATGTTGTGCAGCCGGTCGGCGAGTTTGATCGACATCACGCGGACGTCGTTGCCGGTGGCGACGAGCATCTTGCGGAAGGTCTCGGGTTCGGCGGCGGCGCCGTAGTCGACCTTCTCCAACTTGGTGACACCGTCGACGAGATAGCGCACCTCCTCGCCGAACTGCTCGCCCACCTGGTCGAGTGTCACATCGGTGTCCTCGACGGTGTCGTGGAGCAGAGAGGCCGTCAAGGTCGTGGTCTCGGCGCCGAGTTCGGCGAGGATCAGCGTCACGGCGAGCGGGTGCGTGATGTACGGCTCGCCGCTTTTGCGCATCTGGCCGCGGTGCGAGGACTCGGCGAGCACATAGGCGCGGCGGAGGGGTTCGAGGTCGGCGTCGGGGTGGTGGGCGCGGTGGGCCTCGACGACATGGCCGATCGCGTCGGGCAGCCGGCCTCGGGAGGGGCTGCCGAGCAGGGCCGCCCGGCCCAGGCGGCGCAGGTCGATCCGGGGCAGGCTGCGCCTGCGGGGCGTGGCCGGCGCGACCGGGCCCGGCGTCGCTGGGTTCGTGGCCTCCGCACTCATGGGCACCTCCGGCTGCGTGGACCGGCGGACGGGGTGTCCCAGGGCGGACACGGCTCAGGGGACTGGCAAAGGTCCCCCGTCCGGGCCGGTGCTTGATGCTACCGAGCCCATCACGTGCGACTGACCGCCTCTCGCCGAGCGTGAAACGGATCACCCATTCGAGCGACGATTTGGGGGTTTACGGTTTTGCGCCAACAGAACCGGGCCTGGCTGCCATTTCGAACCTCTGACCATGCCTCAGGTGTGCGGTCGCACGTTCCGCAACCGCGCAGACCTGCGATACGAAGCCGCCGTGGCGTCAGCGGGCGGCGCTTTCCAGCCACTCGGGTTCGATCTCGCCTGTGGCGACGATCACTGCGGGTCCGGTCATCTCGATCCCGCCGTCGGGCCGCTCGGTGATGACCAGACGCCCGCCGGGGACGTCCACGGTGTACGTGGCCGGGGCCCCGGTGACGGCCGGGTCGACGCCGTCCCTGCGGGCGGTGGCCACGGCGACGGCGCACGCGCCCGTGCCGCAGGAACGGGTCTCGCCGGAGCCGCGCTCGTGCACACGCAGGGCGACGTGGCCGGGGCCGCGGTCGACGACGAACTCGACGTTGACCCCGTCCGGGTAGGCGGAGGCGGGGCTGAAGGGCGGCGGGCTGTACAGGTCGCCGGCGTGCGCGAGGTCCTCGACGAAGGCGACGGCGTGCGGGTTGCCCATGTTCACGTTCCGCGCGGGCCAGCTGCGCTCGCCGACGCTCACGGTGACCTCGCCCTCGGGGAGGCGCGCGCTGCCCATGCCGATGGTGATGTCGCCGTCCTTGGCGATGTGCGCGCTCTTGACCCCCGCGCGCGTGGCGAAGGCGATGTCACCCTCGGCGACGAGTCCCGCGTGCTGGAGGTAGCGCGCGAACACACGCGCGCCGTTGCCGCACATCTCCGCGATCGAGCCGTCTCCGTTGCGGTAGTCCATGAACCACTCGGCCTCAGCCGCCATGTCCTGCGCCTCGGGGTGCGCGGCGGACCGCACGACGTGCAGCAGCCCGTCGCCGCCGATGCCCGCGCGCCGGTCGCACAGGGCGGCGACGGCGCTCGGGGGGAGGTCGATGACGTTCTCCGGGTCCGGGACGATCACGAAGTCGTTCTCGGTCCCGTGCCCCTTGAGGAAGGCGATCCGCGTGCTCATTCCTCGATCGTACGGCGTGGGTACGACACACCTCGCGCGCGTTCCCGAAGCTCAGCGCATCCCGCGTACGCGCGCGTACCCGAGGCGTCAGCGCAGTCGGGCCACGCGCCAGACGGCGAGGACCGCCACCACGGCGACCAGGACGACGTACGCCAGGACGACCCGCCAGTCGGGGCGGCGGCCGGAGCCGCGCGCGGGGAGGCCGGGCCACGTGTAACCAACGCGACGCGCGGCCATCATGCCCCAGCCGGCCGCGCAGGAGCAGATCAGCAGCCCCAGCATGGCGATCACGGCCCCGCTGTCGCCGAAGTCGAAGGCGAGGGGGAACGCGAACATCAGGGAGCCGGTGGCGGAGAGGGCGACGATGGGAGCGAGCTGCCAGATCCGCAGCCGGCGCTGCGGGCGCAGCTCGACCTCGACCTCGGGCCCGCTCGCGAACATCTCCTCGGGCTCGGGACCGTCGTCGGTCACCCCGCCGCCCTGGGTGTCGTCCACGACGTCCGGGTCCACCACGTCGGGCAGGGCGCGCCCCACCTCGGGCTCCGGTTCCCCACGCTCGGGGGTGAGGCCCTCGGTGCCTTGTGCGGTGTCACGAGGGCCGGCCTCCATCGCCACGCGCCCTCCCAACTCGGACTCCACTTGGTCGATCGAAGCTCGATGATGGCACGGCACCGGAGGCACGGAAGACGGCCTGGGCGTCCCGATGCCATGACGTGATCAGGCTGTAACCGGTCGTTCCACCAACGCCAGCGCGAGCTCCGGAAGTTCTGTGAGATCCGCCGCAGCCCCACTCAACCAGTGCACCCGCGGATCGCGCCTGAACCACGAATCCTGACGGCGCGCGAAGCGCTTGGTGGCACGCACGGTCTCGGCCCGCGCCTCCGCATCCGTGCACTCACCGGCCAGGGCGGCGAGGACCTGCTGGTAGCCGAGCGCGCGCGCCGCCGTACGCCCCTCGCGCAAGCCTTGCGCCTCCAGTGCGCGGACCTCCTCCACGAGCCCGGCGTCCCACATGCGGTCGACCCGGCGGGCGATGCGCTCGTCGAGCTCGGGGCGCGCCACGTCGACCCCGATCTGGACGGTGTCGTAGACCGAGTCGTGGCCCGGCAGGTTGGCCGTGAAGGGCCGGCCGGTGATCTCGATGACCTCCAGGGCGCGGACGATACGGCGGCCGTTGCTGGGCAGGATCGCGTGGGCCGCCTCGGGGTCGGCGGCGGCCAGCCGGGCGTGCAGCGCGCCGGAGCCGCGCAGGGTGAGCTCCTCCTCCAGACGGGCGCGGACCGCGGGGTCGGTGCCGGGGAACTCCAGGTTGTCGACGGCGCCGCGGACGTACAGCCCGGAGCCGCCGACGAGAATCGGCCAGCGCCCCTCGGCGAGCAGTGCGTCGATCCGGGCCCGCGCCAGCTTCTGGTACTCGGCCACGGAGGCGGTGACGGTGACGTCCCAGATGTCCAGGAGGTGGTGCGGGACCCCGGCGCGTTCCTCGGGTGTCAGCTTGGCGGTGCCGATGTCCATCCCTCGGTACAGCTGCATGGAGTCGGCGTTGACGACCTCGCCGCCGAGCCGTTGGGCCAGGAAGACGCCCAGATCGGACTTTCCGGCGGCGGTCGGTCCGACGACGGCGATGACGCGGGGAGTGGGGGCTGCGCTGCTCACCGCACCAGTCTCCCAAACCTCGGGGACCGCCCTCGAACGAGTTACGACGGGGCGGGATTTCCCCCGCACGAGTACCGTATGGAGATGATATGGGCGTTTTAGCCCAAGGGTGCCAGCACATGACGAACCGGCGAGGGAAGGTGGCCCATGGGTCTCCTGCACAATCTGAAGGCCAGGCTGGCCCCGGCCAAGGGCAAGGTCTCGCACCTCGCCCACGAGCACGGGCACAAGGTCACACACGGTCTCGACAAGGCGGCGAAGGTCGTCGACGAGAAGACCAAGGGCAAGTACTCCGACAGGATCCACACGGGCACCGACAAGGCCAAGGGAGCCATGGACCGGCTCGCGCACAAGGACGAGCCCCCGGCGGGCGGCGGCGACACGTTCACGCCACCGCGCACCCCGCCGCCGGCCTCCTGACCTGCCTCGCACCGGCGCGCGGCGTGAAACCTACGGCGGCTAGGACCAGGTCGCGACCATGTACCCCACACCGTACGGCGCGTCCTCGTACAGCAGCGCGCCGCTGAGCCCGGCGTCCTCGGCGGCACCCGCGAGCACCTGCCAGGAGGTTCGGCCCGCGGCCTTCAGCTCGCGCGCCAGCGCGGCGTCGAGTGCCTTGATCGCCTCCACGTCCGCCGCGCCCAGCGCCCGGGCGACCTCCGCGTCGAAGGGCGCGGCGCGCTCGTCGAGGTAGCCGGGCGCCTTCAGGGTCCGGCAGGCACTCGCGTCGCCCATGGCGAGCAGCGCGACGCGTCCCGCCCGCGCGCCGAGCTCCCTGCCGGCCTCGACGCACCGCTCGACCGGAAGCGCTTCCCCGACCCCGAGCCCCTCGACGGGTGCGGCCGACCAGCCTGTCCGTTCCAGCAGCCAGGCGGCGACGGCGAGCGAGGCCGGCAGCTCGCGCGCGGACGGGGCATCCACGCCGGCCCGGCCCAGCCGTACGGTCACGTCCACGCCGAAGCCGCGGAACGAGCCGCGCGCGCCCTCCGGGTGCGGCCCGCGCCCGGCCTTGTCGGCGGGCCCGACGACGAAGAGCCGGTCCGGCCGCGCGGCCGCCAGCACGGCCAGCGCGTCGGAACAGGCGGCACGCGCCTCGTCCAGTTCGGGCGCGGCACCCGCGGCGACCTCGGGCACGAGCAGAGGCGGACAGGGGCAGACGGCGGCGGCGACAAGCATGCTCGGCAGCGTAACCCCGGACGACACCGGAGCAACTCGGCATCCGGGCCGTCGAGGTCAGTCGCAGCCGCAGCCGCTCCCCGTCGCCACGGGCAGCGGGGCCGGGGCGCCGATCTTGGGGAGGCCCAGCATCACTCCGGCCGGCTCGGCGGTCTTCTCGGCGGTGCGCTTCTCCCAGGCGTCCCCCGCGCGCGTGCGGCGCACGTCGAGGACGGCGCCCTCGGCGAGGAGGTGGTGCGGGGCGGCGTAGGTGATCTCGACCGTGACGACGTCGCCGGGACGGACCTCCTGGTCGGGCTTGGTGAAGTGGACCAGGCGGTTGTCGGGGGCGCGGCCGGAGAGGCGGTGGGTGGCGCCGTCCTTGCGGCCCTCGCCCTCGGCGACCATCAGCTCCAGGGTGCGGCCGACCTGCTTCTTGTTCTCCTCCCAGGAGATCTCCTCCTGAAGGGCGACGAGACGCTCGTAGCGCGCCTGGACGACCTCCTTGGGGATCTGGTCCTCCATGGTCGCGGCCGGGGTGCCGGGGCGCTTGGAGTACTGGAAGGTGAATGCCTGCGCGAAGCGCGCCTCACGGACGACGTGCAGGGTCTGCTCGAAGTCCTCCTCGGTCTCGCCGGGGAAGCCCACGATGATGTCGGTGGTGATCGCCGCGTGCGGGATCGAGGCCCGTACCTTCTCGATGATCCCGAGGTAGCGCTCCTGCCGGTAGGAGCGGCGCATGGCCTTCAGGACCGTGTCCGAACCGGACTGGAGCGGCATGTGGAGCTGGGGCATGACGTTCGGGGTCTCCGCCATGGCCGCGATGACGTCGTCGGTGAAGTCGCGGGGGTGGGGGGACGTGAAGCGGACGCGCTCCAGCCCCTCGATCTGCCCGCACGCGCGCAGCAGCTTGCTGAACGCCTCGCGGTCGCCGATGTCGGAGCCGTACGCGTTGACGTTCTGGCCGAGCAGGGTGATCTCGGAGACGCCCTCGCCGACCAGGGCCTCGATCTCGGCGAGGATGTCGCCGGTGCGGCGGTCCTTCTCCTTGCCGCGCAGGGCCGGGACGATGCAGAAGGTGCAGGTGTTGTTGCAGCCGACGGAGATCGACACCCAGGCCGCGTAGGCGCTCTCGCGGCGCGTCGGCAGCGTGGAGGGGAAGGCCTCCAGAGACTCGGCGATCTCGACCTGGGCCTCTTCCTGCACGCGCGCGCGTTCCAGCAGGATCGGCAGCTTGCCGATGTTGTGCGTGCCGAAGACGACGTCCACCCAGGGCGCCTTCTTCACGATGGTGTCGCGGTCCTTCTGCGCGAGGCAGCCGCCGACCGCGATCTGCATGCCGGGGCGGGACGCCTTCCTCGGCGCGAGGCGGCCGAGGTTGCCGTACAGCCGGTTGTCCGCGTTCTCCCGGACCGCGCAGGTGTTGAAGACGACGACGTCCGCGTCCCCGTCGGACCCCTCGGGGGCTCGCACGTATCCGGCCTCTTCGAGCAGCCCGGACAACCGCTCGCTGTCGTGGACGTTCATCTGGCACCCATAGGTGCGGATTTCATAGCTCTTGGGTGCGGGAACGTCCACTGCGAGGCTCCGGTCGCTGCTGCTGGTCATGCCTCAAGGGTAGGTGCTCGCACGAGAGCGCCGCCCCGGCCCTTTTCCCCGCCGCACAGGTCCCGATCCCACCGCCGCTCACGTCTCGATACCACCGCCGCTCACGTCTCGATCCCACCGCCGCTCAGGTCTCGATCACGGCGTCGCAGTCCGGGCAGACCACGGACTCGTGTTCCGGCGGGTACCAGCGTGCTCCCTCGTGCTCCGCGGGCTGCCTGCGCGCCCGCACCATGGCGAAGGTGTCCTTGCCGCACAGGGTGCGGGGCCCGGTCGTACCGGGCGTCCCGGGGGCGGCGGGTGCCGCGTGCACCCGGCGGATGTGCGGTTCCGCGCCACCGGGCGCGGCTGCCGGGTTCTCGACTTCGTAGACGACGATCTCGCTCATGTCCGCGCCGGTTCCTCGATGACGGAGAGCACATTGCCCGCCGGGTCGGTGAACCACGCGATCAGCGGGCCGCCGCCGCGGAAGATGCCCTTGTCGTCTGCCTGGAGATGGTCATAGCGCTCGAAGCTCACGCCCCGGTCGGTCAGCTCGTCCACCGCCGCCTCGATGTCGTCGACGGGGAAGTTGAGGACCGTGTAGGTCGCCGGGGTGTGGTCGGGCTTGGGATAGACCAGGATGTCCCGGTCGCCCGCGATGTGCAGGGTCAGCAGCCCGTTCTCCTCGGACACCCGCAGGCCCAGCGTCTCGGCGTAGAACTTCCTGGCCGCGTCGAGGTCGTCCACCGAGAAGCCGCTGAACGCCTTCGTCGTACCGAACATGATCGCCTCCCTGGCGTGTGTCGTTCCTGATGGTCGGACCCGGAGCCGGCCGCGGACTCGTCGGCCGCCCCGCCCGTCCCGTCGGCTCAGCCCGTCGCCTCACCTCCGTCCGCCTCGCGGGCCACGTCCGTCCCGTCCTCCGCGACGCGCACGACCGCGAGCGTGATGTTGTCGGGGCCGCCCGCGGCGATGGCGGACTTCCACAGTTCGAAGGCGGCACGGGCGTCGTCGTACTCCCGCATCATTTCGTCGAGCAGCTCGTCCGGCACGGGATCGCTGAGGCCGTCGGTGCAGATGAGGTACCGCTCGCCGGGTGTCAGGGGCACGGTCGTCACATGGGGGTGCACCGGGCGGTGGGTGAGGGAGCCGCCCAGGCACTGGGTGACGAGGGAGGTGGTACGCAGGCCCGGCGCGAGCGGAGGGCTGTCGTCCACGCTGACCCGGCGCAGCCCGTCCCGCGAGGCCGCGTAGACCCGGCTGTCGCCCACGTTGAACACCAGCGCCGAGCCGGGCCGTACGACGACTCCGGCGACCGTCGTCCCCATGCCGGCCAGCTCGTTCTCCGGGTCGCCGGCGGCCTCGTACACGGCCCGGTTGCAGGCGCCGAGGGCGTCCCGCACGGCGTCCTCGCCGGTCAGGAGGGCGCCGACGGCCGCGATCCGGCGGGCGACCAGGGCGCTGGCCACGTCGCCGCCGGGATGCCCGCCGAGCCCGTCGGCGACTGCGGCCACGAGGGGCGTGCCCAGCGGGAACACGAGGGTCTGCGGGTTCTCGGTGACGGTGGCGCACAGCGTCCACGGCCCTACGACGAGGCTGTCCTCGTTGCGTTCACGGAGCAGCCCGGGATGGCTGAGCGCGCTGACGGCGACGTAGGGCATGGAGCGTCACCGTCGGCTCCGGTCGCCACTGCCGGTCATGCCGGTCATGACTCCAGCGTAGGCGGCCTGCGGGAGGATTCCACCGCTCGCCCAGATCCTCGGGACCCGCCCCGCCGGGTCGCTCAGGGCGTCCGGACCCGTCCCGCCCGGGAGCGCATCAGTGGCTGGATGCGGGTGCCGAAGTTCTCCAGTCCCTCAAGGAAGTCGTCGAAGACGAGCATGATCCCCTTGGTGCCGGGCACCCCGGCGATCTCGTCGAGCATCCGCGCCACGGTCTCGTACGAGCCGACCAGCGTGCCCATGTTGAAGTTCACCGCGCCCTCGGGCAGCACGATGGTGCGGGCGGTGGAGGACGCGTCGGCGGTGGTGTCGGTGGCCGACTCCCCCGCCATGTACGCCAGCGCCGCGTGGTCGGCGTGGTCGTGGTAGTCCCGCCACTTCGCCTGGGCGGCCTCGTCGGTCTCGTCGGCGATGACCATGAACAGCGACAGCGCCCCGACGTCCCGGCCCGTCTCCCGCACCGCGTCGGCCAGCGCGGCGGTCGTGTCCGCGAACGCGAGCGGGGTGTTGACGCCGCTGCCCAGGACGAAGTTGTAGTCGGCGTGTTCGGCGGCGAACCGCATGCCGGTGCCGCTCTGCCCGGCGGCGACGATGTCGATGTGTCCGTTCGCCGGGCGCGGCGACAGCACGCAGTCGTCCATCTCGTAGAACGCGCCCTTGAAGTTGCTGACGCCCTCGCTCCACAGCTCCTTCATGACGGTGACGTACTCGGCGGCCCGCTCGTACCGGTTGCCGAAGTGCTCGTCGCCGGGCCAGGCGCCCATCTGCGCGTACTCGCCGGGTGCCCAGCCGGTGACGATGTTGACGCCGAACCGGCCGGGGGCGATGGAGTCGACCGTGACCGCCATGCGCGCGACGATGGCGGGCGGCAGGGCGAGGATGGGGGTGGAGGCGTACAGCCTGATCCGCTCCGTCACCGCGGCCAGGCCCGCCATCAGCGTGAACGACTCCAGGCAGTGGTCCCAGAACTCCGTCTCGCCGCCGAAGCCCTTGAGTTTGATCATGGACAGGGCGAAGTCGAGGCCGTGCTCCTCGGCCTTCCGCACGACCGCCTTGTTCAGCTCGAACGTCGGCAGGTACTGGGGGGCGCTCTTCGAGATGAGCCAGCCGTTGTTGCCGATGGGGATGAAGACACCGATGTCCATGGACCACATTTGATCAACTCGGCTCGTTTTTTGGGTCATTGAACCGTGAAACTGGCAGGAAACCGCCGGTGAGAATGTGTGAAAGGGGTTTCGTTCGAGATCGGGAACGATAGGTTCCCTGCATGAACGCACGGCTCGCTCTGCTCAGCACTGTGGCCCCCGGTGTCACGGAGAGCGAGGTGTTCCGGCTTGCCCTGCAGCACGCGATGGGCGAGCTGGGCGCGCTCGGCGCGGCGATGCATCTGCGGGGCCCCATGTCGGCCCTGCGTCTGGTTTCGGCCGCGGGTCTTCCTCCCGCCCTGACCCGGTCCTGGGAGATCGTCGACCAGGAGGGGCCGCTGGCCCCGGCCCGTGCCCTCCAGAGGAACCGGGGCGTGTGGTTACCGATGCCTGCCGCCGAGCGGGCCGCCGAGGCCGGCTGGCCCGGTACCGGACTCGCCGCCCTCCCCGTGTTCAGCGGGCGGCGCGGCATAGGCGCGCTGACCGTGCTGGCCGGTGAGCACGGTGAACCCGCGCCGGAGCACTGGGAGTTCCTGCGGGCCCTGGTCGCCTGGACCGAGGACCGCATGGTCGGGGCACCGCGCCCGGCCGGGCCCGCGCAGACGGAGTTGAGCGGGGAACGGCTGCGGCAGGCGCTGAAGGAGGTCCGGGTCGGCTCGTGGGACTGGGACATCCGCAGCGGCGATCTGATCTGGGACGAGGCGGCGCTGGAGCTGTACGGCACCCGGCCGGCCGACTTCACCGGGAAGATCGACAACTGGATGCGGATCGTCCACCCCGACGACCTGGCACCCACCCTGGCGGCGGCGCAGCGGGCGATCCTCGACCGGTCCGTCTACGAGGCCGAGTACCGGGTACGGCGTCTGGACGGCACGTACGGCTGGACGCAGGCGCGCGGCAGGGCCACGTACGACGACCGGGGCGAGGCCCTGCGGATGATCGGGGTGGGCTGGGAGAGCGACGAGTCGCGGACCGCCCGGGACACGCTCGGCCGGGCCTTGCGGCACATGAGCGACGGCTTCCTGGCGGTGGACGACGAGTGGCGGATCACCTTCGCCAACCTGGAGGCGGAGCGGTTCCTGGGCCACTCGGAGGAGGAGCTGTTCGGGCGGCTGCTCTGGGACCTCCCCGCCGTCCGCCAGATTCCCGGCCTGGAGGCCCGGTGCCGGGAGGCCGCGGCCGAGGAGAAGCCGTCCGGATTCGACATCCGTGTACCGGCGTGCGGTTGCCGATACCACCTGCGGCTGGTGCCGGGGCCCGACGGACGCACCGTGTACATCACCGACGTCACCGAGAACCGGCGGCTCGCGGAGGAGCGGCAGGCGGACGAGCGCGCCGCGGCCGAGCGCCTGGCGCGGATCGCGGAACTCACCGCGGAACTCGCGAAGGCCACCACCTCGCAGGACGTGGTGGACACGGTGGCCCGGCGGGTGCTGCCGCCGTTCGCCGCCGCCGGGGTCCTGGTCCAGGTGACCGATGCGGAGCGGCTGCACTCCGTGGGCGCCGTCGGCTACCCGGACGACTTCCTCGAACTCATCGACGGTCGCAGCCGGTTGGCCGGCGATCCGGCCTGGGACACGATCTGCTCGGGCGCGCCCCTGTTCTTCTCCTCGCCGCGGGAGCTGACCGCGCACGCGCCCTGGCTGGCCGGGCTGCCGGAGCGGGCGGGCAAGCAGGCGTGGGCGTTCCTGCCGCTGACCGCGTCCGGACACTCGTTCGGGGTCTGTGTCGTGGCCTTCGACCGCCCGCGGCTGCTCACCGCCGAGGAGCGCGCCCTGCTGACCACGATCAGCGCCCTCGTGGCACAGTCGCTGGAACGGGCGCGCCTCTACGACGCCGAGTACACCCGGTCCCGCGAACTCCAGCGCAGTCTGCTCCCCCAGGCGCTGCCCGACCTGCCCGCGTGCACGGCCGCCGCCCGCTATCTGCCGGCCGGGCCGGGCGCGGACGTGGGCGGCGACTGGTACGACATCATCCCGCTGTCCGGCGGGCAGGTCGCGCTCGTCGTCGGTGACGTGATGGGCCACGGGCTGCCGGAGGCGGCCACCATGGGCCGGCTGCGCACCGCCGTCCACACCCTGGCCGACCTCGAACTGCCGCCCGGCGAGATCATGGGCCACCTCAACGACATCGTCGGCGCCATGGGCGAGGGGTCGTACGCCACCTGTCTGTACGCGCTCTACGACTCCACCACGCGGGTCTGTTCCCTGGTCCGCGCCGGGCATCCGCCGCCGGCGCTGGTGCGTCCCGACGGGACGGTGTACTTCCCGGAGCGGGACGCCGACCCGCCGCTGGGCGCTGCGGAACCGCCGTTCGAGACGGTCGAGCTGGAGGTGCCGGAGGGGAGTCTGCTCGTGCTGTACACCGACGGTCTGGTCGAGTCGGCGAAGCGGGACATCGACGAGGGGACGGCGGAGCTGGCCCGGCTGTTGAGCGCGGCCCGTGCGCGCGGCGCCCTCGACACCGCCGTGGACCTTGAACGTCTGTGCGACACACTGACGGCCGCCCTGCTGCCCGCCGAGCAGCAGGCCGCCGACGACGCGGCCCTGTTGGTCGCCCGGCCGCATGCGCTGCCCGCCGAGCGGGTGGCCTCCTGGCCGCTGCCCGACGACCCGAGAGCGGCCGGGCAGGCCCGCCGGCACGTCCGCGAGCAGCTCGCCCTGTGGGACCTGGACCAGCTGACCGCCACCGCGGAGCTACTGGTCAGCGAGCTGGTGGGCAATGTCGTACGCCATGCGAGGGGCCCGGTCCGGCTGCGGCTGCTGTACGGCGCCGAGCTGATCTGCGAGGTCTACGACGGCAGCCCGACCCTGCCCCGCATCCGCCGTGCCAGCGAGACCGACGAGGGTGGTCGCGGGCTGCAGCTGATCACGGCGCTGTCCGGACGGTGGGGGGCGCGCTTCACGCCGGCCGGCAAGTGCATATGGACCGAACAGCCGTTACCCGGTCCGGACGGTGGGCCGGAGCCGATGTTCTTCAGCGCGGTCGGCCTGGACGAGGACGAGGACTGGAGCGCGCTGCTGTGACCGCCGTGGGGCCGGCTCAGGGGTCGACGAGGCCGGCGCGGATGGCGTAGCGGGTCAGTTCCAGGCGGTCGCGCATGCCGAGTTTGCGCAGGAGGTTGGCGCGGTGCCGTCGTTCGACCGACGGTCTTGGCGCTGATTTGACATCCTCCCCCTCTCAAAAGAGGGGGATTCCAACCCAGGCGGGTTGAGGTTCACGGGCGCTCGAGCGGCCGGTGGCCGCTGTCACCCCTCCGGCACCGGCTGTTCGCCGGGGGCGGGGGATCCCGCCCTGTCCTGCCGCGACATTGTGTGCTGCGTTCTCATCCGCGTTGCAGGTGAAGCCGCAGGCGGAGCAGCAGAACTCGGCTTGGTTCTTGCGCGAGTTCTTGTCGATCCAGCCGCAGGCACTGCACCGCAGAGATGTGTAGGGGGCGGGAACGTCCTCGACCCGGCCGGGGGCCTTGTGCTCGGTGCGCCGGCGCAGCAGTCCCCAGCCCTGGGCGAGGATCGACCGGTTCAGGCCGGACTTCTGCGCCACGTGTCTGCCGGGCTGCTCCACGGTTCCCTTCGCGGAGCGGGTCATGTTCTTGATGTTCAGCTTCTCGAACCGGATGACATCGAAGCCGCGGGCGAGCATGGTGGAGGTCTTCTCGCACCAGTCCTTGCGCCGGTTCGCCTCCCGCGCCTTGAGCCTGGCGGCCTTCGCGTACCCGGCCGTCTTCTGGGGGCTGCCCTTCTTCGCCCGGGCCGCCCGCCGCTCGTGCTTGCGGATCCGGGCGCGTTCTTTGACGGTGAGCTGCGGGCAGTTCAGCTTCCGGCCGTCCGAAAGGGCAGCGGTGATCGTGACACCCCGGTCGATGCCGATCGCCTCACCCGTGCCGGGCGCCGCGATCGGGTCAGGGATGACAGCGAACGCGATGTGCCACTGACCGTTGCGGAAGGTGACCCGGAACGTCTTCGCGTCGGGCAGCTTCGCGCCCCTGCCCCCGGCACTGAGGCGGAAACGCACCCAGCCGCATCCGGGCACCCTGACCTGAGCCCACCGCCGGTTGAGCCTCTGCACGACCACCGAGCGGCCCATGACCTGCCTGCCGGTCTTCGCGTTCAGCTTCGGCGACCCGTCCGCGCTGTACTCGGGTACGCGGTCGGAGCCGATGACCCGGAAACCCTCATGCCGGAACTTCCTGCGCCAGGTCGGCTCACCGAACCCGGACGTGAAGCGGGCGTTCCTGGCGTGGGCGAAGTCCTTCAGTGCCTGCTGCTGCACGTCCGCGTTCCCGGAGCCCAGCCACTCGTTCTCCCGCCGGGCCTCGGTCAGCTGACGGCACTGCTCCGCGAAACCGGGCGCGCTCTTACGCCACCGGCGCCAGTGCGCATGCTGCTCGACAGCCAGGTTCCAGACGTACCGCGCGTGCGCGCAATGCGTGAGCATCTGCTCCGCCTGCGCGGGCGTCGGGTACAGCCGGAAACGTGACATGCCACGAAACTAGCCACCCCCGTTCCCCTCCCGCGCACGCCTTCGGTCAATATCACCCGTGAGAGTGATCGACACGCCTTTGCCTTCCAGGGCAGCCCCCGGCCACAGGGCCCTCAACCCGCCGGCACCACGAACGGCTTCAGGCCGGCCTCACCGCCGTATCTCCCGAGACGCCGAGCGCCCCGCGAGGACTCGGCGGAACAGCGTCCCGAGTCGGTGGCCCAGCCGCGGACGACGGTGGGCGACTGAGGTCGGCGGGCACGGCGGGCCGGACACGCCCAGCACCCGGCCGCATCAACTCCCCACAGACCCCACGTTCCTCCGAAGCGCGGCCCCTCCCACGCCCCGTGGCCCGCGTCACATCGCACGAGGGCCGAGTCCTGGACCGGCGGCGAGAACGGCACGGCATGCGACGGGCGCCCGGAAGCTCCACGGGGGAGTCGGCCTCACCGGTACCCCGCGGCTCCAGCCGGCCGTCGTCGGCGCCTCGGTGTTCGCCAAGGACTTCCCCCTGGGTGCACTCCACGAGCGAGTGAAAGCCTACGGGCAGCGCCTCCTGGTCGCCGGCCACCGCGCATGGGCGGCCCCGGCTCCGGCGTCGTCTACCGCCTCTCCGAGGCCCCGTCGGCGAAGGCGGTGTCGCCGGTCGCCGCGCCGCCGGGTATCCATCCCTGGCGGCGCAGCACCGCCGACACGTCCGGGGCCTCGTAGTGCTCGCCCTTGAGGACCTTGCCGTCGGCCCGGCGGGAGATCTGGCCGTCCGGGCCCAGCTTGCTCATGTTCGAGCGGTGGATCTCGGCGATCACCGCGTCGAGGTCGATCCCGTGCACCAGCGCGGTGCCGTACGCGACGTAGACCACGTCGGCCAGTTCATGCGCCAGTCGGTCCAGCGGGCCGCTCACCGACACCTCGGCGACCTCCGCCGCCTCCTCGGCGAGCAGCTCCCCACGGTGCGCGGCCAGGCCGGGCGACACCTCCGAGGGTGTACTGCGCGCGTCGAGCCCGAAGGCACGGTGGAACTCACGGACCAGGTCCGCGGGCGAGGAGATGCTCATGCCCCCGACTGTAACGACACCCACTGACACCCGACGCGAGCCCCGCCCTGGCCAGCCCCGCGTACCGGCTGGCAGGATCGGCGCATGTCCAAGGTCTTCTCCCGTATCGGCAGACGCCGGGCCCTGCCGGGTGCGGCGGCCGGTGTCGTCGTGCTCGGGCTGCTGCTGTGGTGGCTGCTGCCGCTGGGTGAGGATCCGCCGAGCGGGACGATCACCTTCAGCACGGGCACGCCCCGCGGCGTCTACCAGGAGTACGGCACGTGGCTGCGCGACGCGCTCGCCAAGGACATGCCCGGTCTACAGGTGAACCTGAAGTCCAGCAACGGCTCGCAGGACAATGTCGAGCGCGTGGCGACGGGCGAAGCCGACTTCACCATCGCGGCGGCGGACGCGGTGCAGTCCTACGAGTCGCAGCACCCCGACGCGGCGGCCGAGCTGCGCGGGGTGGCCCGGCTCTACGACGACTACGTCCAGCTGGTGGTGCCGCGCGACTCGGACGTCCGCTCCGTCGCCGACCTGAAGGGAAAGACGGTGGCGACCGGCCTGTCCGGCTCGGGTGTGCGGCTGATAGCCAACCGGGTGCTCGAGGCGGCGGGCGTGGACCCGGACAAGGACATCACGGCCGTGGACAAGGGCATCAACAACGGTCCCCAGTCGCTGAAGCAGGGGGAGATCGACGCGTTCTTCTGGTCCGGCGGCATTCCGACGGGCGGTCTGACGGATCTGGCGAAGACGTTCGCCTTCCGGTTCGTGCCGATCGATGCCGCCCTGGTCGCCAAGATGCACGGCCAGGACAGTTCCACGAGCTACTACCGGGCCACGAACATGTCCGAGTCGGTCTACCGGACCGTCCAGAACGGGGAGACGGTCCCGACGATCGCCGTCTCCAATGTGATGATCACCCGCACGGACATGGATCCGCGGCTCACCGAGTGGATGACCCGGATCGTCATCAAGAGCCGTGACCGGATCGGCTCGCGCGTCCACTCCGCGCAGTTGGTCGACCTGCGTACGGCGATCGACACCAACCCGCTCCCCCTGCACGACGGCGCCCGGCGCTACTACCGCTCGGTCAAGCCGTAGGCCGCGACCTCGGCACCGACACCGTCACCTTCAGTCCGTTCGGCTCGTGATGGTCGTAGGAGAGCGAGCCGCCGCCCGCCGCGAGCAGGGTGCGGGTGATGGACAGGCCGAGACCCGAGCCCTTGATGTTCTGGTGGCGGCCGCTGCGCCAGAAGCGGTCGCCCACGCGCGTGAGCTCCTCGTCGGTGAGGCCGGGGCCGTGGTCGGTGACGACGACGGTGGAGGTCTCCCCGTCGGCCGCGACCGTCACCTCGACGCTCTCGCCCTCCGGCGTGAACTTCACCGCGTTGTCGATCACCGCGTCCAGCGCGCTGGACAGCGTGACGGGGTCGGCCCAGGCCGTGGTGGCCGGGCAGTCGCCCACCATCCGTACGCCCTTGGCCTCGGCCGTGGGCGCCCAGGCGGCGACGCGCTCGGTGGTCAGCGCGCCGATGTCGGTGATCCTCAGATCGGCCTCGTTGTGCTCGGCCAGGGCGAGGTCGAGCAGGTCGTCCAGGACCTGGGCCAGGCGTTTGCCCTCGCTCTGGACGGAGGCGATCTCCTCGTTGCCCTCCGGGAGTTCGTAGGCGAGCAGTTCGATGCGCAGCAGCAGCGCCGCGAGCGGGTTGCGCAACTGGTGCGAGGCGTCGGCGACGAAGGCGCGCTGCTGCTCCAGCACGTCCTCGACGTTGTCGGCCATCTCGTTGAACGACCGGGCCAGCCGTCTGAGTTCCGGCGGCCCGCTCGCGACCGCCACCCTGGACTTCAGCCGGCCGCTCGCGATCGCGTGCGTGGTGACGTCCAGGACGCGCACCGGTTTGAGGACCCACCCGGTCAGCTGCAGCGCGGCGCCGATGGCCAGCAGCATCGCGGCCACCTCGCCCGCGCCGATGACCAGCCAGCCGTGCAGGATCCGCGACCGCATCGGGCCGGTGGGCGAGTCGGTGACGACGACCGCGACCACGTCGCCGTCCCGGATGACCGGCGACGCCACGACGAGACGGCTGCGCTGCCACGGCCACACCTGCCGGGGGTCATGGCTGCGACGGCTGAGCAGGGCCTCGTCGTACGCGTCCCGCACCTCACCCGTTCGGGGGAGGCTCACGCCCTTGGGCGCACGAGCCAACGGGGTACCGGTGGTGGAGAAGACGGCGGCACGGATGTCGTAGACATCGTAGTAGCTGTCGAGTTCGCGTTCGAGCGTCAGCAGCCGCTCGTCCTTGGACGCGGACACGCCCTCGTCCGTGCCCGAGGCGACGGTGACGAACTGGGCGAGCGCGGCGAAGCGCGCGGTGTCGTCGATCCGGTCGACGACCACCCTCTGCTGCTGCGCCCCGGCCACGCTGACGGCCAGCGGCACCCCCAGGGCGAGCAGCACGGCGGCCATCAGGACGATGAGCAGGGGCAGCAGACGTGTGCGCAACGGTCCCCGCTACCCGGCCGGGGCGACGAGCCGGTACCCGACGCCGCGTACGGTCTCGATCAGGGCGGGCATGCGCAGTTTGGCGCGCAGTGAGGCCACGTGCACCTCCAGGGTGCGTCCGGTGCCCTCCCAGCTGGTGCGCCACACCTCGCTGATGATCTGTTCCCGCCGGAAGACGACCCCGGGCCGCTGGGCGAGCAGCGCGAGCAGGTCGAACTCCTTGCGGGTGAGCTGGACGACCGTACCGTCCACCATGACGCGTCGCGTGGGCAGTTCGATCTGCACGGGGCCGAGCCGCAGCGCGTCCTCGCCGCCCGCGCCCTCGTCCTCGTGGACGGTGCGCCGGCTGACGGCGTGGATCCGGGCGAGCAGCTCTCCGGTGTCGTACGGCTTCACCACGTAGTCGTCGGCGCCCAGGTTGAGGCCGTGGATGCGGGAGCGCACGTCGGAGCGGGCCGTCACCATGATCACCGGGGTGGCGGTGCGCTTGCGGATCTTGCCGCAGACCTCGTAGCCGTCCTGGTCGGGCAGGCCGAGGTCGAGCAGGACGACCCCGAAGCCGGGGCCTTCGGGAACGAGCGCCTGGAGCGCCTCCTCGCCGTTGCGGGCGTGCGTGACCTCGAAACCGTGCCGCTTGAGGACCGCGGACAGTGCGGCGGCGACATGGTTGTCGTCCTCGACGAGGAGCAGCCTCATCCCGGCCCCCTCCGATTCATCGGCCGTTTGGTCTGTTTGTGTATAAAACGAACGCACGCGCACGTACGCATCATGCAGTCACGCTGATGGACGATGACGCAGTCAAGTGGGTTCCGGTTGCGCGCGAGTTCCGTTACCCGCCCGATACGCACGCAGGTCACAAGTGCCACGACGCGTGTCCGATTGCTATCGGATCGTGATGCTCAGATTCCCCTCAGATGTAATGACGCTGGTCGCGGCCGGTTACTACTGTCCTCCGAAACCGAGGAGGACGGAGCCTGAGAGCGATGACCGAAGTATCGGTGACCAAGCAAGACGCGGTCCCGCCCGGCGGCGATCTCGTCGTCCTGAAGAACGTCAACAAGCACTTCGGCGCGTTGCACGTGCTCCAGGACATCGATCTGACGATCACCCGCGGTGAGGTCGTCGTGGTCATCGGGCCCTCCGGGTCCGGGAAGTCGACCCTGTGCCGCACCATCAACCGTCTCGAGACGATCGACGGCGGCACGATCACCATCGACGGAAAGCCGCTACCGCAGGAGGGCAAGGGGCTGGCCCGGCTGCGCGCCGACGTCGGCATGGTCTTCCAGTCGTTCAACCTGTTCGCGCACAAGACCGTGCTCGAGAACGTGATGCTCGGCCAGATCAAGGTCCGCAGGACCGACAAGAAGCAGGCCGAGGACAAGGCCCGCGCCCTGCTGGACCGCGTCGGAGTGGGTACTCAGGCCGACAAGTACCCCGCACAGCTCTCGGGCGGTCAGCAGCAGCGTGTCGCCATCGCCCGGGCGCTCGCCATGGACCCCAAGGTCATGCTCTTCGACGAGCCGACCTCGGCCCTCGACCCGGAAATGATCAACGAGGTCCTCGAGGTCATGCAGCAGCTCGCCCAGGAGGGCATGACCATGATCGTCGTCACCCATGAGATGGGCTTCGCACGATCGGCCGCCAACCGGGTGGTCTTCATGGCCGACGGCCGGATCGTCGAGGAGGCCGCGCCGGAACAGTTCTTCAGCAACCCACGCAGCGACCGTGCCAAGGACTTCCTGTCGAAGATCCTGCACCACTGATCCCGCATCACCGCATCCCGCACCAGTGCCGGAACCCGCACCGCCCTCGTTCCTTCACCACACCTAAGGAAGTCGACATGAAGCTTCGCAAGGTCACCGCCGCCTCGGCCGCCGTTCTCGCTCTCGCGCTGTCCGCCACCGCGTGCGGCGGCGACAGCGAGGACGAGGGCAGCAGCACCTCCAGCGGAGGCGGCGGCACGATCAAGATCGGTATCAAGTACGACCAGCCCGGCCTCGGCCTGAAGCAGCCCGACGGCACCTTTGCCGGCTTCGACGTGGACGTCGCCACGTACGTCGCCAAGGAGCTCGGCTACGACGCGGACAAGATCGAGTTCGTCGAGACCAAGAGCGCCGACCGCGAGAACGCCCTCGCGCGCGGTGACGTGAAGTTCATCGCCGCGACCTACTCGATCACCGACGAGCGCAAGCAGAAGGTCGACTTCGCCGGCCCGTACCTGCTGGCGCACCAGGACCTGCTGACCAAGTCCGACGCGAACATCACCAAGGGCACGGACCTCAATGGCAAGAAGCTGTGTTCCGTGACCGGCTCGACCTCGGCTCAGAACGTCCAGAAGTCGATCGCGCCGAAGGCGAACCTGAAGGAGTACAGCACCTACTCCGAGTGCATCGCGGCTCTGCAGAACGGTGCTGTGGACGCGGTGACCACCGACGACTCGATCCTCGCCGGCTTCGCCGCCCAGGACCAGTACGAGGGCAAGTTCAAGCTGGCGGGCCTGAAGCTCAGCAACGAGAACTACGGCATCGGCGTCAAGAAGGGTGACGCCTCGACCGTCGACAAGATCAACAAGGCGCTGGAGCAGATGGTCGACGACGGCTCCTGGCAGAAGGCGGTCGACGCCAACTTCGGCCCGGCGAACTACGAGAACGAGCAGGCCCCGAAGATCGGCGTGATCGTCCCGAACGCCGGCTAGTCACAGCCCGGCCCAGCGGGCCCTGCAGCGCGCCGCCGCCGTCGCGATCACGGCGGCGGCACGCCCTGCCCTCCTCATACGCCACCCACCCGGAAGCGCGGGAGATCGTGTTCGACTTTCTTGAAGGTTACGACGTCCTCGGGGCGTTCTGGATGACGGTGAAACTCACCGCCCTCTCCGCCGTGGGCTCCCTGGTCTGGGGCACCCTGCTGGCCGCGATGCGGGTCAGCCCGGTCCCGCTGATGCGCGGGTTCGGCACGGCCTATGTCAACATCGTCCGGAACATCCCCCTGACGGTCATCATCCTCTTCTGTTCCGCCGGCCTCGCCGACGTCTTCGGAGTGACCCTGGGGGCCGAGGACTTCAAGATCCAGGGCTTCCGGCTGGCCGTCCTCGGCCTGATCGGCTACACCGCCGCGTTCGTCTGCGAGGCGCTGCGTTCGGGCATCAACACAGTGCCGCTCGGCCAGGCGGAGGCGGCCCGGGCCATCGGGCTCGGCTTCAGCCAGACCTTGCGGCTGGTTATCCTGCCCCAGGCCTTCCGCGCGGTGATCGGCCCGCTGGCCAACGTCCTCATCGCCCTGACCAAGAACACCACGGTGGCGGCCGCCATCGGCGTCGCCGAGGCCGCCTACCTGATGAAGACGATGATCGAGAACGAGGCGCAGACGCTGCTCATCGGCGCGGTCTTCGCGTTCGGGTTCGTGGTTCTGACCCTGCCGACCGGCCTGATTCTGGGCTGGCTGGGCAAGCGACTGGCGGTGAAGCGATGAGCTCGGTCCTCTACGACACTCCCGGCCCCCGCGCCAAGCGGCGCAACCTCCTGTTCTCGGTGGTCTTCTCCGCCCTACTCGCGCTGCTCCTGTGGTGGGTGTGGCTGAAGATGGACGAGAAGGACCTCCTGACGTCTGCCCAGTGGAAGCCGTTCACGGAGTCCGAGGCCTGGACGACGTATCTGCTCCCCGGTCTCGTCGACACCCTGAAGGCCGCGTCGCTCGCCATGGTGATCGCCCTTCCGCTGGGCGCGGTCTTCGGCATCGCCCGCTTGTCCGACCACCGGTGGGTGCGGATCGTGGCCGGCACGGTGGTGGAGTTCTTCCGGGCCATCCCGGTGCTGCTGCTGATGCTGTTCGCCAACGAGTTCTACGCCCGCTCCACCAATGTCACCAGCGAGGACCGGCCTCTCTACGCCGTCGTTACCGGCCTGGTCCTCTACAACGCGGCGGTCCTCGCCGAGGTCGTACGGGCCGGCATCCTGGCCCTGCCCAAGGGACAGACGGAGGCGGCGTACGCCATCGGTCTGCGCAAGGGGCAGACGATGAGCAGCATCCTGCTGCCGCAGGCGGTCACCGCCATGCTACCGGCGATCGTCAGCCAGCTCGTGGTCATCGTGAAGGACACCGCGCTCGGCGGTGTGATGATCGGCTTCACCGAGTTGCTCAACTCGCGTGGCACCCTCGCCGCCAACTACGCCAATGTGATCCCGAGTTTCATCGTGGTCGCGGCCATGTTCATCGTGCTCAACTTCATACTGACCAGCTTCGCGAGCTGGCTGGAGCGACGGCTGCGGCGCAGCAAGCGCAGCACGGGCGCCGTGCTCGGCACGGAGAAGGTGGACGACCTCAACGCGGCCGAGGTAGGCGGGAGCTACGGCACCGGCGCTGGCGGAGCCAGTTTCTGACGCATACTCAAGCGGAGTGACGCATACGGGGGCAGTGGCACGCGCCACTGCCTCCGTCGATTGCTCTACACATCCGGCTTGTGGTGCAGCCTGTCCAGCCGTGCTCGGTGGCACCGAGCACGGCAACGATCCACCAGATCACCAACCAGGTCCTTGTCGGCCGAAAGGACCGTGGTGACGCTCGACGCCTGGCTCGTCTTCGAGGACGAAGCCGGATTCTCGATGACGCCACCGGGCACCCGCACCTAGTCCCGCTGCGACCACACCCCGGTGATCCGCGTGCCGGACGCTCTCGCCGCCGCTTATCGGTCGCCGCCCTGGCCTGCTACAAGGCCGGCGAACCCTCCCGGCTGATCTACCGGCCCTCTCCCGATGCCCGGTCCTACGGACGCATGAGCTTCTCCTGGAAGGACTACCGCGACCTCATCCAGACCGCCCACCAGCAGCTCGGCGGCCCGATCGTACTGGTCTGGGACAAATCTCAACACCCGCCTGACGGCCGGCATTCGCCCTACATCGCCGACCGCGACTGGCTCACCGTCTTCCAACTGCCGTCCTACGCAGCCGACCTCAACCGGTCGAAGGTATCTGGTCCGTCCCTGGACGCACCACCACAGCCAACCGTGCCTTCGCCGCCGCCGACGAGCTGATCACCGCCGTCCGGCGCGGACTACGCCAGCTCCGGTACCGCCCCGACGTCCTCGACGGCTGCCTCACCGCCACCGGCCTCCGGCGCCAACCGGCATGACGACATCACGCATTCAAGGTCAGTCGCCGAGCAGTTCCACAGACTGCCAGACATGCCGGAATCCTACCGACTCATGGTCACTCATACCGAAGTTGTTCCAGCCTGAGTTGCTGTGCCCGCCCGGCGAGTTCCGGAATTACAGGTTCAACTTTGGTGCGACCCGACGGGGAGAATATGGGCAAAAAGTAAAACTGTTTTCCCCGGGCTCAGATCTAGCTCAAATTAAGCCCCGCTCACTTGTAGTGAGCATGCCGGGCTGTCAGGATCGTGAGCGACCACAAGGCCTCAATCGAGCCTTACCTACGGGGATAGGTGATTAGTTTTGCGCGCCAAAATGAAGAGGCTTACCTTCGCGGGTATTGCCGCCCTCGGGGTTCTCGCGCTCAGCGCGCCGAACGCCTCAGCAACTTCTAAGTCGCAGGGCCCTGTCAAGATGAAGATGAACCCGAACTGCCGCGTCACGTTGTACGTGGATGACCACCAATACCCCGGGAAAATACGTGGTCAGGCCCACTTCACCTGTTCCAAGGGTGACAACATCTTCACTCCGACCATCGATTTCTTCCGCAACGGGACCCATGTTCAGGGGAAGAGCGCTGGCCCGCGCACAATCAACAAGGATAAGGGCTACAGCTTCGAGACTACCATTACGGACGCGTCCGGCACTCAGTGCTACCAGGCCACTCTACTCATCATTTACCCACTGGGAAGCATTACTCAAAACATCAAGACTCCGTGTCTCAACACCTGACAAACCGGGTGTTGTTACTCGGTACGGTGTGACGGGGTAGCGGCATACCCATCTGATCGACTCACACATCGTGACCGGCCCCCAATACTTGGGATACACGAGCGACTTGAAAAGCCCTGGCGGCCCATCAACCGCCAGGGTTTCACGCCTTTTCTGCGGTTTTTCAAACCAAGTTTATCCAATTAAGAATAGCAAGTATTGCTACGCCTTCACCGCACCCGAGCACCTGATCCAGACCATCCGCCGCGGCCTGAGATCCATCCAGTATCGCCCCGACCTGATCGACGGATGCCTCGCCGGAACCGGACCATCACTCACACCGACGACAACCCGAGTTCAACCTCAGTAACCCGCAGGTCGTGAACGATGACCGGGTTCTCGCCGCCCTGGGCGAACCGCTCGGCCGCCTCCTCCTCAACTTCTCGCGGAAGGCGCGCCGTTCGTCGGTCAGTCGGCCCCCTTGCATACCTCATGCCATGGGCATACCCCAGGGATCATGAATCGTCTTCCCCGCCGACACCACGCTTTGAAGGTCAGTAACCATCGACTGCCTCACCGGCACGGGGTTGATCATCGAACCTTGGTCATCACTCAGCCAGACTCCACGAGTTCAACCTGAGGAACCAACGCTCACCCAGGCGTGACACGGTTTGGGTGGCCGGGTCCCGGCGCCACTGCCTTTCGTCGCTTGACGCAAACAACGACAATGGGTTGCATACGTTCTGTGATCGTGCACCCTGCTCCAACCTGTTGTTCACTCACGTCCCCGAGGACACCGTCGAAGGCAGGGAGCGCCACGCCGTGGACCCGGTGATCATCGTCGGAGCGGGGCCGGTCGGCCTCACGCTCGCCCTGGCCCTGGCACGCCAGGAGGTGCCGTCGGTCGTGCTCGACGAGGGCCCGGGCAAGGACGAACCGCGGCTCGCGCGCACCGTCGTGCTGCGCGAGGACACCGCCGCCCTCATGGAGCGGCTCACCCAAGTGCCCCTGGGCGAGGCGGGCGTGCGCTGGTCGGGATGGCGGTCGATGCGCCGCCGGCAGGTGACGAACGAGGTCGTTTTCGGCGACGGCGAACCCGCCCCGCTCCACATCGCCCAGCATGTGCTGACCGGCGCCCTGCGTACGGCCCTCGCGCGCGAGCGGCTGGTGAGGATCGCCGTGGACAGCCGCCTGGACTCGGTCGAGCAGGAGCCTTCCGGTGTCACCGCCCACACCCGCGGTCCCCGGGGCACCTGGTGGCGCGGCAGCCATCTGGTCGGCTGCGACGGCCCCCGCTCCACGGTCCGCAAACTCCTCGACATCCGCTTCCCCGGCCGTACGGCGGTGGAGCGACACGCCGTGGCCGCGCTGCGCGTGGAACTTCCGTGGGACGGCGAGGCGTTGCTCCATCGGACACCGCCGTGGCGGTCGTCGGGTCCCTCCGCCGGGGAGATCACCGCCCGCCCGCTGCCGGACGGGGTCTGGCGCCTGGACTGGCTGCTCCCGCCCGGCAAGGACCTGGTCACCCCCGAGCTGCTGGTGGGCCGCGTCCGCGAGACCCTCGCGGGCTGGAGCGAGGGCCCGACGCCGGAGTACGAGCTGCTCGACACCGGCGTGCACACCGTGCACCACCGGCTGGCCCGCCGCTGGCGCGTGGGCCGGGTCCTGCTCGCCGGGGACGCCGCGCATCTGCTCGGCACGCTCGGCACCCAGGGGGTGGACGAGGGGCTGCGGGACGCCGACAACCTCGCCTGGAAACTGGCCCTCACCTGGCACCACGGCCCGCACGAGGCGCTGCTCGACAGCTACCAGACCGAACGCCGCGCGGTGGTCGCCGCCCGGCTGCGCGCGGCCGACCAGGTGCTGCCCCTGCTGCGTGGAAGCGGCGGCATAAGGTCGTACGTCCCCGGCGCAGCCCGTGGCAACGACGCGCTGCTCTCCGACGGCCATCTGGGGCGCGGCCAGCTCGGCGCGCCGGGCACGTACGCCGTGTCGCCGCTCGCGCCCCAGCAGCTGGAGGCCGAGGTGCCGGTGGACACGCCCCTCGGCTCGGCGGTCGAGGACGTGCGGGTGACCGCCGAGGACGGCTCCTTCGTACAGCTGCGGGACCGGCTCGGCCGGGGCAGGCTGCTCGTCGTGCTGATCGCGCCGGGTACGGGGGTGTGGGAGCGTCGGCACTGGGTGGGCGCCGGGCTCATGCCCCGGCTGGCGGCCGCCGTGACGGCACTGCCGTCCCCGGCCGAGCTGCTGGTCGCCGAGAGCTACCCGGGCGCCGCCGCCCACACCGTGCTGCTGGTCCGGCCCGACGGTCACCTGGTCACCGCGTTGAACGGGGTGCGCCCGGCCGATCTGTACGCCGCGGCGGAAGCAGCGGTGGGCGGGAAGGCGACGGAGGAGGCCACGGCCGGGTCGGCGGCGCAGTGAGCGGCAGGGCGGTTCCTCCGGGCTGGTGCAGGACGCTTTCCCGGGCCGACGCACGACGTTTTTCCCGGTCCGATCATCGGACGACCACACTCACTGTCGCTGTGCTGTCCGCATGGTGACGGTGAGTTGACCACCCACCACCGGCGTGGTGTACTCCGAATCGTGACCGACACCGATGTGCGCCTGTGGCGGAGGGTCCATATGGACCTCGTCCGCTATGCGGGCTGCGTGTGTCGCCTCTCCTGCTGAACTCGCCTCCCCCTCATTCCCGCCGGCGTGCGCCGCCGAGGCGCCTGTGCGCTCGCGCGCCGCCGCACGCTCCAGCGAACGTTCTCAGGACGGTACCCGTGTCTGTCTCTCCCGCCGTGTCCCCCGGCCCGGCCCCCGCGCCGACCGCGCCCTCCCAGTCCGATCTCCTCGACTTCGTCCGGCGTACGGCCGCCGACACCGCGCTGATCGCCTCCCTCCCCCTCGACCCCGAGGGCCGCACCTGGGTGCGGCTGGAGGGGCCCGGCGGCAGCGAGGCCTGGCTGATCGGCTGGCCGCCCCGCACGGGAACCGGCTGGCACGACCACGCCGACTCGGTGGGCGCCTTCGTCACCGCGCGGGGCGAGCTCAAGGAGTACTCGCTCGCCGCACGGCTGCCCACCGACGGCTGGAAGACCCTGGAACTGACCGACGGCGTGGACCGGGAGCGCACCCTGCCGGCCGGCCGGGGCCGCTCCTTCGGACGCCACCACGTCCACGAGGTCCTCAACGAGTCGGGCGAGGAGCACGCCGTCTCCGTCCACGCCTACTACCCGCCGCTGCCGCGCATCCGCCGCTTCAGCCGCACGGGACAGATCCTGCGCCTGGAGCAGGTCGAGCGCCCCGAGGACTGGCAGTGAGCGACGACGGGCCCCTCGGCATAGACGAGTTGCTCGACCGGGTGCGTGCGGGGTACGTGCGCGTGGAGGCACACGAGGCGTACGAGGCCGCCCGCGCGGGTGAGGCGCTGCTCGTCGACATCCGGTACGCGGCCCTGCGCGAGCGGGACGGTCTGATCCCCGGCGCTCTGGTCGTCGAGCGCAACGAACTGGAGTGGCGCCTCGACCCCCAGGGCAGCCACCGCCTCCCCGAGGCCACGGGTCACGATCTCCAGGTCGTCGTGATCTGCAACGAGGGGTACGCGTCGAGCCTGGCGGTCGCTTCCCTGCACCAGCTGGGGCTGCACCGGGCGACCGATCTGATCGGCGGCTTCCAGGCATGGAAGACGGCGGGGCTGCCGGTGACGCCGTAGGTCCGGCGCGTCGGTCGGGCCTGCCTCGGTCACCCCTGTCACTCCTTGGCCTCTGCCACTCCTTGGCCGTTGTCACTCCTTGGCCGTGGCCACCGTCACCGCGGGGACCCGCAGGGCCACCCGGCCGGGCAGGGAGGTGGCGACGAGGGCGAGCAGGCCGGCCACGGCGACCACGACCGCGTACACGAGAGGTGCGACCGCCGGTGCCACGCGACTGGTCATGCCGAGGCTGAACGCGGTGAGGACCGACAGGGCGATGGTGCTGCCGAGGATCGTGGCCAGCAGAAGGACCGACAGGGCCTCGGTGCGCAGCATGCGCAGCACCTGACGGCGGGTCGCCCCGGCGAGGCGCAGCAGCGCGAACTCCCGGACGCGTTCGGAGACCGACATCGCCAGCGTGTTCACCACGGCGATCGCCGTGAAGGCGAGGACGAGCCCCATCGCGAGCAGGTTGACCTCCGCGTTCGCCTGCTGCCGCTCGGCCTGGAGCGAGTCGGCGGCGGCCGGAGAAATCACCGTGAGTCCCGGGAACTTACGCAGCGTAGTCGCGAGTTGTGTCTGTGTGCGGCCCGTGCTGACGAGGAGGGAGGAGGAGAGCGGGTTGTCGACGTGGCGGGCAAGGAGGTCGTGCGCGAAGGTGAGGTCTCCGAAGCCGAGCCCCCTGGCGTAGACGGCGGCGACGGTGAGTGTGGCGGGCGTGCCGTCGCCGAGTGTGAGCCTCAGGGTGCTGCCGGGCGTCAAGTGCAGCTGGTCCGCGGCCAGTTCGCTGACGGCGACGGTGTCCTCGGTGAGCCGGCCGAGGGAGCCGGCGGTGACGTCGGGGTCCCAGGTGCGGGTGAGCCCGGCCGGGGTGACGCCCTGTGCCGCGTACTTGTCGAGGCCGACCCGGACGGTGGTCCGGACGACTTCGGTGACGACGTCGTGTCCCGTACGGAGCTGTCGTGCCGCCTCCGCCGGGACGCCGGGTCCCCGGGAGGCGACGACCCAGTCGGCGCGGACGCCCTCGCGGACCTGGGCACGGGCTGCGTCGCCGAGGGTGGGCTGCACGAACAGCACGGTGCAGGTCATACCGATGAGCAGGGTGAGCGGGGTGACGACGGAGGCCATCCGGGCGGCGTTGCCGCGGAGGTTGGCGGTGGCGAGCCGGCCGCCGTGGCCGGTCAGCCGCAGCGGGCCGGAGAGGAACAGCGCGGCCGCCTTGACCAGGAGCGGCCCGAGCAGGGCGACGGAGGTGGACAGGACGACGACGGCGAGGAAGGTGACGGGCGTCGAGGAGGGTTCGGTCCGCAGGGCGCTGAGCACGGCGACGAGGACGACGCCGCCGACGAGCAGGAGCAGTCCGGCGAGGAGACGGCCCCAGGCAGGTTGGGCGCGTTCGGTCCGGGCCTCGGCGAGCGCCTCGGCCGGACGGATCCGGGCGACCCGGCGGGAGGCGATCCGCGCGGCGGCCCAGGCCCCGAACAGGGTCGCGGCGACGGCGGCGAACGGCGGGAAGACGCTGACGGTGTGCTGGAGCGTGGCGGGCACGGCGCCCAGGGCGACGAACCTGTCGTGGAGCCGGCCGCCGAGCACAAGGCCAAGGCCTGCCCCGGCCGTGCCGGCGGCCGCTCCGACGATCAGCGCCTCGCGGCCGAGAAGCCTGCGGATCTGTCCGGAAGTGGCGGCGACGGTCCGTAGCAGGGCGAGTTCGCGGTGGCGCTGCTGGACGGAGAGCGCGAAGGTCCCGACGACCACGAGGACGGCCACCAGCAGCGAGGTGCCGCCCATCGCTCCGCCCATGCTGACGAGCCTGGTGCGGGCCGCTGCGGCGTCCAGGAACTCCACCGGGCCGCGGGCCTCACCGGTGCTCACCTGGGCTCCGGTCCCGTGCAGCGCCGCGGCCACGGCCTGCCGCAGCCTTTCCGGGTCGGTGCCCGCCTTCGGCAGCACCCCGAACGCGGTGACCTTGCCGGGGTGCGCGGCGAGGCGCCGGGCCTCGTCGGCGGAGAAGAAGAGGGAGGTCTGGTGGCGTACGGCCGTGGCGGGAGCAGCGGTTCCGGAGACGCGGTAGGTGCGCGGGGCCTGGGTCGACTGGACGGTGAGGCGGTCGCCGGGTGCGAGGTGGGCGCGCTCGGCGAGGTCGCGGTCGACGACGACTTCGGTCGCCTTCTCGGGGGCGGTGCCCGCCGTGAGCCGGTACGGCGTGAGCGCGGCGGAGTCCCAGGCGTGCCCGTAGGCGGGTCTGCCGTCGTCTGCGGTCTCTGCGGTCCCCGCGGGGGTCAAGGGCTGGGCGAGGAAGGTGAGTTCGGGGATGACGCGGGCGGTGCCGGGCAGGCGGGCGAGCGTGTTCCCGAGGCCGGCGGGGAGCCAGGCGCGCTCGGCGATGGGTTTGGCCTTGTGCTTGACCTTGGTCTTGCCCTTCTTGTGTTTGACGGTGGTCCGGTGGACGTTCTGATCGGCGGAGACCACGACCGGGGCGGACGCGTACCGCTCGGTGCGGATGCTGCCGCGCAGTCCCGTCTCCAACAGGGTTCCGCACGCGGTGATCAGGGCGGCCGCGCACATCAGGGCGAGGAAGGCGCCGAGGAAGCCTGCCTTGCGGGCGCGGACGGTCTTCAGGGCGTAGCGCAGCATCATGACGGACCGGTCTCTCTTTCGTGAGCCGGATCGTGCCGCGCTGGTAGCCGATCTCGACCGGCGAAGGGAGGCGTTGGGAGCATGCGTACACCGTCGTCCGTGCACACACATGTGTGCACTGCGGTGGCCCGGTGTCCTCGGTGGGGGGCTGTCCCCACCCCCCCACCGAGGATGCGGGCCCTGGGTATCAGCTCAGATGCCGGGTGAAGAACCGCAGCGAGCTGTCCAGTTCAAACCCCGGGACGTCTCCGTGGTTGCCGGGGTTGGCGTGCAGGGACTTCTCCGCCGAGGCGAAGGCGTCGAACAGCGCCAGGGCGTCCGCCCGGGGAACCCGCTCGTCGTCCCACTGCACCAGGAACTCCACCGGGACGGTGATGCGCGCGGCAGCCTCGGCGGAGGTCTCCGCCCCGTTCAGTCCCAGCACCGCCGCGCGGACCCGGGGCTCGGCGGCGACGAACGGAACGCCGAGCCCGCAGCCCAGCGACAGTCCCCAGTAGCCCACCGCGCCGACGCCGACCTGGTCGAGTTCCTGGACCGCGTCCACGACCGCCCGCCATTCCGGGACGCTCTGGCCGGCGATGAGGGCGTGGACTTCGGCGAGCACCGGAGCCGCGTCCCCACCGGTCTGCACACGGTGGCGCAGCTCGCCGATGAGCCGGTCGTGTTCCTCGGTTCGGGGCCGGCCGCCGTGGGCGGGCGCGTCGACGGCCGCCACCGCGAAGCCGCCCTCGGCCGCGAAGCGACGGGCACGCGCCACGATGCCGGGGGCCTGCTTGTGCTGACCGCCGCCATGTCCCATCAGGATCAACGGGCGGGTATCGGCGGTGCCGTCCGGCGTCCACAGCACGCCGGGGATCTCACCGAAGGTGAAGGGGAGGGTGAAGAGCTGTCCGGTGACGCCGTCGGACGACGTCCGGGAGGTGAAGCGCATCTGCGTTTCAAGCCTTTCAGGGTGCCTTGTGCGGGCACTCCCAGCCCGTGCAAAAGAGGGAGCCCCGACCTGTCACAGCGTTGATCGGTCTCACCTCCTCGGTCCGCGGCGGCACATGGCGACGCAGAACGTACCACGACCGCTTCCCACCGAGCCGAGCGTTTTCACGGGCTCAGCCCCCGTCCTCCACGAGGAACTCCGTGTCCTCCCCCTCCTCCTCCAGTGCCTGCCGGACCACCCGCAGGGCCATGCCCTCGGAGTAGCCCTTGCGCGCGAGCATGCCCGCGAGACGGCGGGTCCGTCGGTCGCGGTCGAGTCCGCGGGTCGAGCGGAGCTTGCGGGCGACGAGGTCGCGCGCGGTCTCCTCCTCCCGCTCGGAGTCGAGCTGGGCGACGGCTTCGTCGATCAGCGCGGCGTCGACCCCCTTGGTCCGCAGCTCCTGCGCGAGCGCGCGCCGGGCCAGTCCGCGGCCGTGGTGCCGGGACTCCACCCAGGCGTCCGCGAAGGCACTGTCGTTGATCAGCCCGACCTCCTCGAACCGCGAGAGCACCTCCTCGGCCACGTCGTCCGGGATCTCCCGCTTGCGCAGGGCGTCGGCGAGCTGTTTCCGCGTGCGCGGGGTCCCGGTGAGCAGGCGCAGGCAGATCGCCCGCGCCCGCTCGGCCGGGTCCCCCGAAGACTCTCCCCCCTCGGCCCTCGACGAGGTGAAAGCGCCTCCGTCCTCGGCGGACGGTTCCCCGAAACCGCGGCGACGACGACCGCGCCCGCCACGCGGGCCGCCCTCGCCACCGCGTCCGGCCGCGCGGCCGCCACGGCGCGGGCCGTCACCCTGCGCGCCGTCGTCGCCGTACGGCAGGTCACCCGGCCGGTCGTCGCTACCTTGGGCGGGACCGCCGTGGTCCCCGCTCCCCGGCTCCCAGGGGGTGCCGGGGTGGGCGTCGTACTCGGCCCAGTCCGTTCGTCGTGTCACGGATCAGCTCTTGGCGGTCGCGGCCTTGGTCTTGGTGGCCTTGGCGGCGGGGGCCGGCACCGTCTTGGCGTCGTCAGCGGGTGTGCCCGGGGTGGCTGCGGCGTCCGCGCCCGGCTCCGCCGCGGGCTCCTTCGGGCGCACGCCGACGCCCAGCTTCTCCTTGATCTTCTTCTCGATCTCGTTGGCGAGATCGGGGTTGTCCTTCAGGAAGTTGCGGGCGTTCTCCTTGCCCTGGCCGAGCTGGTCGCCCTCGTACGTGTACCAGGCGCCGGCCTTGCGGACGAAGCCGTGTTCCACGCCCATGTCGATCAGGCCGCCCTCGCGGCTGATGCCCTGGCCGTAGAGGATGTCGAACTCGGCCTGCTTGAAGGGCGGCGCGACCTTGTTCTTGACGACCTTGCAGCGGGTGCGGTTGCCGACCGCCTCCGTGCCGTCCTTCAGGGTCTCGATGCGGCGGATGTCGATACGCACCGAGGCGTAGAACTTCAGCGCGCGGCCACCGGTCGTGGTCTCCGGGGAGCCGAACATCACGCCGATCTTCTCGCGGAGCTGGTTGATGAAGATCGCGGTGGTCTTGGACTGGTTGAGCGCGCTGGTGATCTTTCGCAGCGCCTGGCTCATCAGACGGGCCTGCAGACCGACGTGGCTGTCGCCCATCTCGCCCTCGATCTCCGCGCGCGGGACGAGCGCGGCGACGGAGTCGATGACGATGAGGTCGAGGGCGCCGGAGCGGACCAGCATGTCCACGATCTCCAGGGCCTGCTCGCCGTTGTCGGGCTGGGAGAGGATCAGGTTGTCGATGTCGACGCCGAGCTTGCGCGCGTACTCGGGGTCGAGGGCGTGCTCCGCGTCCACGAAGGCGACCTGGCCGCCGGCCTTCTGGGCGTTGGCCACGGCGTGCAGGGTCAGCGTGGTCTTGCCGGAGGACTCCGGTCCGTAGATCTCGACGACACGGCCGCGCGGCAGACCGCCGACGCCAAGGGCCACGTCGAGCGCGGTCGACCCGGTCGGGATGACCTCGATGGGCTCCCTCGACCGCTCGCCCATGCGCATGACCGCGCCCTTGCCGAATTGCCGTTCAATCTGTGCGAGTGCGGCATCCAGGGCCTTCTCGCGGTCGGTTCCTGCCATGGGTTCCACCCGGTTTGCTTGAGTCGATCGCTTCACGTCAAAGACGCTAACGCCTGCCACTGACAATGCGCCCCGACGCCGGTCCGGCCTGTGGATAACTCAGGGACTTCCTCGCCCAAACCAGGACGTAACCACCGTCGCAGGTCTCGCCGGAGCCTCCATAAGAATAGATGTTCGATTTTCGTGTCAAGCGCACCACGCGGCACACAACCTGCGATGCGGAGATACGCCGAGACCCTGACGATCGCGAGGAGCGTCACCCGGTAGGAGAGCCCGAAGGTCACCGGCTTGCGCCAGGAGACGGGGCCGGTCCACGGGCCGCCGTCGACGGCGAACACTCCGAGGTGGGCCAGGCCGGAGAGGACCAGCAGGAGGGCGGTCACCTCGTGGAGGCGGTACGGGAGGGGCGGGTTCTCATGGGCCATGCGCCGAGCTTCCCGGCCGTGCCGGGCGCCGCCATCGTCCGGTCGGAGACACCTGGAGTACGGCCGGGGGACCGCGTCGTGGAGGTCGGCGGCATCACGCTCCAGGCGTGGCGGCGAGTGCCCTCCCACCTGGACAAAGCCCTCCCACCTGGACATGGAGACGCCCTTCGACACGGCTGTGTCCATGACGCTCGCGGTCGGCGGCGGCGTACTGGTGGTGCTGCTCTCGGTGTTCGCCGTACTGTCCTTCAGGCACCGGCCGACCGGCCCGGCCGGGATGGCACTCGCCGTCCGCTCCGGCTTCGCCGTCCTCCTCGTCGCGCTCCCTCGGGGGTGGCGATGATCGCGCGCGGTGTCGTCCTCATCCGCACCGGCCACCAGGAGGCGGCGTACCGCTCGACCGCCTCCCTCAAGCCCCTGCACGGGGTGAGCCTGCACGCCGTCCTGGTGCTGCCCGTGCCGGCCTGGCTGCTGTCCCGCACACCCTGGAGCGCGACGGTACGTCGGCGGATCGTCGCCACGGCGGCCGCCTGTTACACGGTGGCGGTCGCCGGGGCCGGCACGTGGGCGGTCCTCACGTACCGCTGACGTGACCGCTGCCGGGCGGCTGACGGCATCGGGCCACTTCTTGCGGGCGCCCTGCCGGGTGGCGCCCCGGACGGCACCGCGCGGGCCTCGATTTCGCGCGCGTGGGTGGAGTTCCCGGATCCGGTGGACGAAGAGCTGGTCTTCCGGTGCGATCAATGCAGGTCGGGGCCGCTCTTACTGTCCGGCCGATCGGCTCCCCCGCTGCTGCTGCGCCCTCGCCCACAGGCTCCGTCCGCGGCTGAGCAGCCGCGGACCCTCGCCACGATCTCGGTGACCGTGGACACGGGGGTCGTCGGTGACGTCGTAGCGCTTCACGTACGCGCCCAGGAACGCCTGGAGGGTGGCGACGGCCGGGATGGCTATCAGGGCGCCTATCGCGCCGAGGAGGGCGGTGCCGGCGATGACCGAGCCGAAGGCGACCGCGGGATGGATGTCGACGGTCTTCGAGGTCAGCTTCGGCTGGAGCATGTAGTTCTCGAACTGCTGGTAGACCACGACGAAGATCAGCACCCACAGCGCGTACAGCGGCGAGACCGTGAAGGCGATCAGCATGGGCAGGGCGCCCGCGAGATAGGTGCCGATGGTGGGGATGAACTGCGAGACCACGCCCACCCACACGGCGAGCACGGGCGCGTACGGGATGCCGAGTGCCTCCAGCAGTACATAGTGCGCGAGCCCCGAGATCAGTGCCATCAGCCCGCGGGAGTACAGATACCCGCCGGTCTTGGCCACGGCGATCTCCCACGCGCGCAGCACCTCGGCCTGCTTGGCGGGCGGCAGGACGGAGCACAGTGCGCGACGCAGACGCGGTCCGTCGGCGGCGAAGTAGAACGAGAACAGGGCGATCGTCAGCAGCCGGAAGAGGCCGCCCAGGACCTGGGTGGAGACGTCCAGGACGCCGGCCGCGCTGTTCTGGGCGTACTTCCTCAGCCAGTCCGAGTGGAGGAGGCCCTCCTGGATGTCCACGCGTCGAAGATCGGTGTGGAACGTGGTGTTGACCCAGTTGATCACGGAGTCGAGGTACTCCGGGAAGCCCTCGATCATCTTGATGATCTGCCCCGCGAGCATCGAGCCGAGCAGCGTGAAGAAACCGGCGGCCATGATCAGCAGACCGAAGAAGACCAGGAAGGTGGCGAAACCCCTGCGTATCCCGCGGGCTGCCATCCGGCTGACCGCGGGCTCCACCGCGAGGGCCAGGAAGAACGCGATGAGCAGGTTGAGCAGCAGGCCGATGATCTGGTGGAAGGCCCAGGTGCCCAACTGGAACACACCGACGAGCGCGAGCGCGAGGACCATCGCGCGCGGGAGCCAGCGCGGCATGCGCTCGCCCGCGGCCACGGCGCCGTCGGCCGGGGGCCGGTTCGGCGGCGTCGTGCCGGACGGGGATGCGTGCCGGGCGGCCTGCCCGGTCTCGTCAGTGGATGCCACGGCACAAGTCTCGCCTACGCCACCGACATTCCGGGACCCCCGCGTGATCTTCCCTGTGGATCAGCGCAGTTCCTGCGGAACGTTCATCACCGCGCAGACCACGCGCCACACGTCCTTGGCCGCCCAGCCGTCCGCCAGCGCCTCGTGCACGGTGCGCCCGCCGAGTTCCGTCATCACGTGATCGCGCGCGAACGTCTCGGCGTACCCCGTACCGAAGTGCTCGTCCATCCGCTGCCAGAAGACCGTCAACCGCATGCCTCCAGTATCCCGCCCCCGGGGGTGGCCCCCGCCGGGACCGCCTGCCGAGACCGCTTTCCGCCCTACGGTCTGACCATGGCCGAAACCGGAGCATCCCCACTCCCCCCGACGCCCTCGGCGCGCTCCCCGCTCTTCCGCGCCGAGCACTTCGTCTGGCTCACCGCGCGCGTGCTGGAGCAGCGCCTCTTCGCGTACGACTTCCTGCACGGCGGCGCCGATCCCGTCGAGGCGGCGCTCGACGCCTACCGCAACGAGGACGGCGGGTACGGCCATGCGCTGGAACCCGACCTGCGGGGCCCCGTGAGCCAGCCGCTGCACACCGCGCACGCGCTGCGCGTCCTGGACTCCATCGGGCGCCTCGGCGGACAACGCGTCGAGCGGCTGTGCCGCTACCTCACCGCGGTCTCCACCGCCGACGGCGCCCTCCCCGCGATCGACCCCGCCCAGCGCGGCTACCCCACCGCCCCCTTCGTCCCGATCGTGGACAACCCGCCCAGCGAGCTGCTGGCCACCGGCCCGGTGGTGGGCCTGCTGCACCGCAACGACGTCTGGCACGCCTGGCTGTTCCGCGCCACGGACTTCTGCTGGCAGGCCGTGGACTCCATGGAGCGGTCCCACCCGTACGAGATCGAGGCCGCCGTCGCCTTCCTCGACTCCGCCGCAGACCGCCCGCGCGCGGAGGCGGCCGCCGACCGTCTGGGCCGCCTGGTGCGTACCCAGCGCCTCGCGGTGCTGGACCCGGACCACCTGGACGCGTACCCCGTCGCGCCCGGCTACGCCCCCGGCGAGCACCACTTCCCGCACGACTTCGCGCGTACCCCGCGCTCCCTCGCGCGCGCGTGGTTCACCGACGACGAGATGGCACGCTCCCTGGACTTCCTCGCGGGCGAGCAGCAGGAGGACGGCGGCTGGCCGATCCGATGGCGCCACTGGGCCCCCGCCCCGGCCCTGGAGGCGCGCCCCATGGTCACGATCGAGGCCCTGCGCACCCTGCGGGCCCACGGCCGGTCGATCGGCTGAGCACCTGGGCCCCACGTCTGCGGCAAGATCCGCCGGACAGGCTGCGGGGTCCCACCGTCACCCTCCGAGGGCCCGCACCCCCGCCGTGACCACCACGGCCGCCGCGACGACGAGCAGGAAGGGCGCCCGCAGCACCAACGCCACGGCGGCCGCGGCAAGCCCCGCGGCCCGTGCGTCGAGAACGAGCACGTGCCCGTCGGCGAAGGTCTGCTGGGCCGTGAGAGCGGCCAGCAGGGCCACCGGCAGCAGGGCGGCGAGCCTCCGCACGAGAGGCCGTTCCAGAACCCCCGCGGGCACGAGCAGCCCGGCGAGCTTGACGGCGTAGCACCCCACAGCGGTGGCGATGATCGCGACCCAGACACCCATCACGCACGCCCCTTGTCACGCCGTCGCCCCTGGACGTACAGCACGCCGGGCGCTGCGAGCGCGGCCACCAGCACCGGCACACCGGCCGGCACCACGGGCAACAGTCCGAGCCCCAACAGAACGGCGAGTCCGGCCACGGCCCGCTCGGTACCGGTCCGCAGCATGGGCGCGAGCAGCGCCAGGAAGACGGCGGGCCCGGCCGCGTCCAGCCCCCACGCGTCCGTGTCCCCGATCGCCTCGGCCCCCAGGGCGCCCAGCAGCGTCGTGAGATTCCACAGCACGTACAGGCTCACCCCGGTGACGGCGAAGCCGATCCGCGCCGCGCGCCGCCCGGACTGGGCCAGCGAGACGGCGGACGTCTCGTCGATCACCCACTGCGCGGCGAACGGGCGCACCGCGCGCGGGAGGGCGAGCACCTGGGACAGCCGCAGGCCGTAGAACGCGTTGCGTACGCCCAGGAAGAACGCGCCCGCGGCCGCTGTGAGCGGATTGCCTCCCGCAGCCAGCGCCCCGACGAGCGCGAACTGGGAGGCACCGGTGAACACCAGGAGGCTCAGCGCACAGGTCTGCCACACGGTGAGCCCGCTGCCCGCCGAGGTCACTCCGAAGGCGAACCCGGACAGTCCTACGGCGACACCGACGCCCAGTCCGTCCCGGACGACGGCGGAGTCCGGTTTTCCGGCTCCGTCGGCGTGTATGTCCGTGTCTGAGACCGCTGTCTGTTCTGCCATGTGTCGGACGGTAGGAGCAGCCGGCCCCGCGCGTCTTGTACGTTCTTGCGCTCCCGCTGGTACGCCCCCGGCGGCACGCCCACGATCCGGGCGAAATGGCGGTTGAGATGCGGCTGATCGGTGAACCCCACGGCCAGCGCCGCCTCGGCGGGCGTCGTCCCGCCGTCCAGCAGCCGCCGGGCACGCCGCACCCGGGCATCGGTGAGCCAGGCATGGGGCGGCATCCCGAACGCGTCCCGGAAGGCACGCAACAGCGCGAAGGGGCTGGTCCCGAGCTCCCGCGCCAGCCGCTCCAGCGTCGGCGGATCGGCCATCCGTTCCTCCAGCACCCCACGCGCGCGTGCGGCGATCCGCGCCCCGGCCGTCCGCACCTCCCGCTGCGGCAGAGGCCCGCCGTTGAGCCGCAGCAACCGCGTCACGGCAACCCGCAGCAACGTGTCGGCGGCGAGCGCGTTGCCTTCGTCGGTGGCCCGGAGCACCTGGTGCACCAGCCCGGCGGAATAGGCGTCCTCGAGCACGGGACTCACGAATCCAGGCACGCCCCGCAGGCTCGTCGTCTCGCTCGCGATCTCCGCCACCAGTTCGGGCAGCGGGTAGACGGCGCCGTACCGCCATCCCTCCGGAACCCCGGCCCGCCCGGTGTGCGGAGTGTCGGGATTGACCAGCGCGAGCGCACCGGTGCCCACGTACACATCGGACCCTTGATGCCGGAAGACCTCGGCGCCCTCGGCCACGGCAGCGATCACGAAGTGCTCATGGGTGTGCCGCACGAACGTCTTCCGCACGTACGCGGCTCGCAGCAGATCGACGCCGGGCAACTCCGCGTACTGCCAGTGCCGAGCCGACTCACGTGAACGTGCCATGCCCCCATTCTCCGCCCCCCACCCCTTCGCCTCCGCCCACGGCCGGCCGCCCTGGGCCGCCCACACCCCGGCCCCCGCCCCATAGCCGCAGGTCAGACCGATTGTCAGTGCCCGGGTGCAGGATGGACGCATGGTCAGCTCCGCACACCGAGCCCTCGACGGCTTCTCCCCCGCGACCCGCGGCTGGTTCACGGGGGCGTTCTCCGCGCCCACCGCGGCCCAGGCAGGCGCGTGGCAGGCCATCGCCGCGGGCTCGGACGTCCTGGTGGTGGCCCCGACCGGTTCCGGCAAGACCCTCGCCGCCTTCCTCGCCGCTCTCGACCAGCTCACCTCGACTCCCCCGCCGGCCGACCCCAGGAAGCGCTGCCGGGTGCTCTACGTCTCCCCCCTCAAGGCCCTCGCGGTGGACGTCGAGCGCAACCTCCGCAGCCCCCTGACCGGCATCCGCCAGGAGTCCGTCCGGCTGGGCCTGCCCGAACCCGAGATCAAGGTGGGCATCCGTTCCGGCGACACGCCGCCCGCCGAGCGCCGCGCGCTGACCACCCGCCCGCCGGACATCCTGATCACCACCCCAGAGTCCCTGTTCCTGATGCTGACGTCGGCCACCCGCGACGCGCTGACGGGCATCGAAACGGTCATCCTCGACGAGGTCCACGCGGTCGCCGGCACCAAGCGCGGTGCGCACCTGGCCCTGTCCCTGGAGCGCCTGGACGAACTCCTCCCGAAGCCGGCCCGCCGCATCGGCCTCTCCGCCACCGTCCGCCCGGTGGACGAGGTCGCCCGCTACCTCTCCCCCCACCGCAAGGTGGAGATCGTCCAGCCGAAGTCGGGCAAGGAGTTCGACCTCTCGGTGGTGGTCCCGGTGGAGGACCTGGGCGAACTGGGCGGCTCCCCGGTGTCCGACGGCTCCGAGGGAGCCGAACGCCCGTCGATCTGGCCGCACGTGGAGGAGCGGATCACGGACCTGATCCAGGCCCACCACTCCACGATCGTCTTCGCGAACTCCCGCCGACTGGCCGAGCGCCTGTGCAACCGCCTCAACGAGATCGCGTACGAACGCGCCACGGGCCTGCCGCTGGACGAGCACCATGCCCCCGCTGAGCTGATGGGCGGCTCGGGAGCCGCCCAGGGCGCCCCGCCCGTCATCGCCCGCGCCCACCACGGCTCGGTGTCCAAGGAACAGCGCGCCCTGGTCGAGGAGGACCTCAAGGCGGGCCGGCTCCCCGCGGTGGTCGCCACCTCCAGCCTGGAGCTGGGCATCGACATGGGCGCCGTGGACCTGGTGGTCCAGGTCGAGTCGCCGCCCTCGGTGGCCTCCGGCCTCCAGCGCGTAGGGCGCGCGGGACACCAGGTGGGAGCCGTCTCCACAGGCGTGGTCTTCCCCAAGTACCGCGGCGACCTGGTCCAGGCGGCCGTGGTCACCGAACGCATGCGCACAGGCTCGATCGAGTCCCTCAAGGTCCCCGCCAACCCTCTGGACGTCCTGGCGCAACAGCTGGTCGCGATGACGGCCCTGGACACGTGGCAGGTGGACGACCTGCTGACCACGGTCCGCCGGGCCGCCCCCTTCGCGTCCCTGCCGGAGTCCGCGTTCACGGCCACCCTGGACATGCTCGCGGGCCGCTACCCCTCCGACGCGTTCGCCGAGCTGCGCCCGCGCGTGGTGTGGGACCGAGTCGCCGGCACGGTCACGGGCCGCCCGGGCGCCCAGCGCCTCGCCGTCACCTCCGGCGGCACGATCCCGGACCGCGGCCTGTTCGGGGTCTTCCTCGCGGGCGCCGACCCCAAGAAAGGCGGCGGCCGGGTCGGCGAGCTCGACGAGGAGATGGTCTACGAGTCGCGCGTGGGCGATGTCTTCACCCTCGGCACCAGCTCCTGGCGCATCGAGGACATCACCCGCGACCGGGTCCTGGTCTCCCCTGCCCCCGGCGTCCCGGGCCGCCTCCCGTTCTGGAAGGGCGACCAGCTGGGCCGCCCCCTGGAGCTGGGCCGCGCGGTGGGCGCGTTCCTGCGCGAGGTCGGCTCCCTGCCCAAGGACGACGCGCGGCTGCGCCTGCTCACCGCGGGCCTGGACGCGTGGGCGGCCGACAACGTCCTCGCCTACCTGGACGAACAGCGCAAGGCCTGCGGCCATGTCCCCGACGACCGCACGATCGTCGTGGAGCGCTTCCGCGACGAGCTCGGCGACTGGCGGGTCGTCGTCCACTCCCCGTTCGGCGCCCAGGTCCACGCCCCGTGGGCGCTGGCACTCGGCGCGAAGCTCTCCGAGCGGTACGGCATGGACGCCCAGGTCATGCACGCCGACGACGGGATCGTGCTGCGTCTGCCGGACGCCGACCTCATGGGCCTGGACCTGCTCGACCAGGAGCCGAGGAAGGCCGGGACGGAGTACGACGCGGAGCAGGCGCCGGTCGGTGCGGCGGACGTCGTCTTCGACAAGGGCGAGGTCGACCAGATCGTCACCGACCAGGTCGGCGGCTCCGCCCTGTTCGCGTCCCGGTTCCGCGAGTGTGCCGCCCGCGCGCTGCTGCTGCCCCGCCGCAACCCCGGCAAGCGCACCCCGCTGTGGCAGCAGCGCCAGCGCGCCGCGCAACTGCTGCAGGTGGCGAGCGAGTTCGGCTCGTTCCCGATCGTCCTGGAGGCCGTCCGCGAGTGCCTCCAGGACGTCTTCGACGTCCCCGGCCTGGCCGAGCTGATGGGCGACCTGGAGTCCCGCAGGGTCCGCCTGGTCGAGGTCACCACCCCCGAGCCCTCTCCGTTCGCCCGCTCACTCCTGTTCGGGTACGTGGCCCAGTTCCTGTACGAGGGCGACTCACCGCTCGCCGAGCGCCGCGCCGCCGCCCTCTCCCTGGACTCACGGCTGCTGGCCGAGCTGCTCGGCCAGGCGGAACTGCGCGAACTGCTCGACGCCGCGGTCCTCACCGAGCTGGAACAGGAACTCCAGTGGCTCAGCGAGGACCGCCGCGCCAAGGACCCGGAAGGCGTCGCCGACCTCCTGCGTCTCCTCGGTCCGCTCACCGACGCCGAACTGGCCCGGCGCGGCGCCGAACCGCACTGGGCGCGGGAACTGGCCTCGGCGCGCCGCGCCATCCGTGTCCGTATCGCCGGCGCCGACCACTGGGCGGCCGTCGAGGACGCGGGCCGGCTGCGCGACGCGCTCGGCACTGCGCTCCCGGTCGGCGTCCCGGAGGCCTTCACCGAACCGGTGAAGGACCCCCTCGGCGACCTCCTCGCCCGCTTCGCCCGTACCCACGGCCCGTTCACCTCGGCCACCGCGGCCGCCCGCTTCGGCCTCGGCGTCGCGGTCACCGAGGGCGCTCTGCTGCGGCTCACGGCGGGCGGGCGCGTCGTCCAGGGGGAGTTCCATCCGGCGGGCATCGGCCAGGAGTGGTGCGACGCGACCGTCCTGCGCCGGCTGCGCCGCCGCTCCCTGGCCGCTTTGCGGCACGAACTCGAACCGGTCCCGCCACCGGCGCTCGCCCAGTTCCTGCCCCAGTGGCAGCACATCGGCATGGGCCACTCCCTGCGCGGGATCGACGGCCTGGTGCGTGCGGTGGAGCAGCTCCAGGGAGCCTCCGTACCGGCCTCGGCCTTGGAGAAGCTCGTGCTGCCCTCCCGAGTGAGGGACTACACCCCCGCCATGCTCGACGAGCTCACATCCGCCGGTGAGGTCGTCTGGGCGGGCGCGGGCGCGCTCCCCGGCAAGGACGGCTGGGTCTCCCTGTACGTGGCGGACGCCGCCCCGCTGCTGCTGCCCCCGCCCCACCCACTGGAGCCGACGGCACTGCACCAGTCCGTCCTGGACGCCCTGTCGGGGGGCTACGGCCTGTTCTTCCGCCAGATCGCCGACCAGGTCCGTGCCACCACCCACCCCGACGCCACGGACCCCCAACTCGCCGACGCCGTCTGGGACCTGGCCTGGTCCGGCCGGCTCACCAACGACACACTGGCGCCGATGCGCTCCCTGCTGGGCTCGGGCCGCACGGCCGGATCCACCGCCCACCGCGCCAAGCGCGCGATCCCCCGGGGCCGCTACGGCTCCCTGACGGCCGCCGCCCGCCCCGCCTCCCGCAGCGGCCCGCCGACCGTCGCCGGCCGCTGGTCCCTCCTCCCGGCCCAGGAGCCCGACCCCACCGTCCGGGCCCACGCCCTGGCCCGCGCGCTCCTGGACCGGCACGGCGTGGTGACCCGGGGCGCGGTCGCGGCCGAGGGCGTCGAGGGCGGGTTCTCGGCGACGTACCGCATCCTGTCCGCCTTCGAGGAGAGCGGCCAGGCCCGGCGCGGGTACGTCGTGGAGGGCCTCGGCGCGGCGCAGTTCGCGATGGACGGCGCCGTGGACCGACTGCGCGCGGTGTCCAACGCACGCGACCGGGGCGAGCCCCTGCCGGGCTCGGACACCGCTCGGCCGACGCCCCCGGGCGGCTTCCCCGGCCCGTTCCCCAGCCCCTTCCCCGACGCGTCCACCGACGGCCTCACCGATGCCTTCCTGTCCGACGAGGTCCACTGGGACCCTTCGGACTCCGACGCGTACGCCTCCCCGCACGACTTCAGCGCCCCGGGCGCGGGCGGCCCCGCCCACCGCCCCAGCCGTACGACGCCCCGCTCCCGCGGCTCCTCCCCCGCCTCCCACTCGGTCGTCCTCGCCGCCGCCGACCCGGCGAACGCATACGGCGCCGCCCTGGCCTGGCCGGAGCCGCCGACGGGTGCCGGGCACAAGCCGGGGCGCAAGGCGGGCTCCCTGGTGGTGCTCGTCGAGGGCGAACTGACGCTCTACATGGAGCGTGGCGGCAAGACCCTGCTGGCCTGGCCCTCCGCCCCGGACACCGAGGGCGCCCCCACCGACGACCCCCGTCTGCGGGCCGCGGCGGAGACCCTCGCCTCGGCCGCCCGCGCGGGCTCCCTCGGCACGGTCACGGTCGAACGGATCAACGGGAACTCGGCCCTGACGTCCCCCATAGGCGTCCTCCTGGAAGGAGCGGGCTTCGTCGCGACCCCCCGGGGCCTGCGACTGCGCGCATGACAACCAGCCCGACCAGCCCAGCTCAGCCCCCACAAGCGATCTGCCACCCTTGACCCATGCCCGAAGGCGACACGGTCTGGCAGACGGCGAAGCGACTGCACGGCGCTCTCGCGGGCAAGGTGCTGACCTCGAGCGACTTCCGGGTGCCGAAGTACGCCACGGTGGACCTGACCGGACGGCACGTACTGAGCACGACCCCGCGCGGCAAGCACCTGCTCACCCGGGTCGAGGGCGGACTGACCCTGCACACCCATCTGCGCATGGAGGGCGCCTGGAAGGTCTACGGCCACGGCGAGCGCTGGCAGGGCGGCCCGGCCCACCAGATCCGGGTGATCCTCGGCACCGAGGACCGCACCGCCGTCGGTTACCGCCTCCAGGTCATGGAACTGCTGCGCACCACCGAGGAGGAGCGCGTGGTCGGCCATCTCGGCCCCGACCTCCTCGGCCCGGACTGGAACCCAGGCCTCGCGCTGACGAACCTCGTCACCGACCCCGCGCGTCCCCTGGGCGAGGCCCTTCTCGACCAGCGCAATCTCGCCGGTATCGGCAACGTCTACAAGAGCGAGCTCTGCTTCCTGCTCGGCGTCACCCCCTGGCTCCCCGTCGGCGCGCTCCCCGCCGACCGCGCCGCGAAGCTGCCCGGACTCGCGCAGAGGCTGCTGGAGGTGAACCGCGACCGGGCGGTCCGCCAGACCACGGGCGTGCGCCACCAGGACCTGTTCGTCTACGGCCGCGCACCTCGCCCCTGCCTGCGCTGTCGCACCCCGGTCCGGGTGGCCGACCAGGGTGACGGATCGCGGGAACGCCCCACCTACTGGTGCCCGTCCTGCCAGAAGGGCCCCGCACCGGCGCCGGGTTCACCGCAGCGCCGGCGGGAGCGTTATCGCCGTACGACTCATTGACGAACTAATTGACGATCCGTCAGAAACACTCGTACCGTCCCCTCATGGCCGTGAAGGCGTACGACCTCACCGGACGCACCGCATTCGTCACCGGCGCCGCGAGCGGGATAGGCCGCGCCTGCGCCGTTCTGCTGGCCGAGGCCGGCGCCACCGTGCACGGCGCGGACCGTGACGCACAGGGCCTGCACGAGACTGCGACGCTGATCAAGGACCAGGGCGGCGCCGCCCTCACCCACCACCTGGACGTCACCGACCGCGCCCAGGTCCGCCGGGCCGTGGAATCCTGCGAGCGCCTGGACGTGATGGCCGCCGTCGCCGGGATCATGCACAGCAGTCCCGTCCTGGAGACCCGTGACGAGGATCTCGACCGGGTTCTGGCCGTCAACTTCAGGGGCGTGCTGTACGCCTGTCAGGAGGCCGCCCGGCTGATGCTCGCGCAGGGCACCGGCGGCAGCATCGTCACCATGGCCTCGGGCGCCGTGGACACCGGCGGCCCCGGACTGCTCTGCTACGGCGCCGCGAAGGCGGCCGTGGTCCAGCTGACGAAGACGCTGGCGACCGAGGTCGGCCAACACGGCATCCGCGTCAACGCCGTCGCCCCGGGCTGGATCCGCACACCCATGACCGATCGCCACGATCCCGGCGCACAGGCGCACACCGAGGCGCTCATGGCCCGTATGTCGCCCCTGGGCCGCGTCGGCGAACCGGAGGACATCGCCCACGCGGTCCTCCACCTGGCGTCCGACGCGTCCGCCTTCACCACGGGCCAGATCCTCCGCCCGAACGGCGGCGTGGCCATGCCCTGGTAACCCCCTCACCACGCCCGCCGGCCTCGGCTCCAGCCTCACCAGCCCGCGTCCCAACCGTTCCAGCCCCACCAAGCCCGTCGGCTTCCGCGCCAGTTTCCGCCCCGGGCTCCGGCCGGGACATCCCCCCAGGCCCCCGTTCCCGCCAGGCTGCCCGCCACCGCCCCGCCGCGACCGCCCCCACGGCCCGTCCCTTGGCCACGCAGTGCACGGGCAGCAGGCTCAGCCCCCATCCGCCGGCCGCGAGCGCTCCCTCCAGTGCCCCGGCGCCCGGTGCCAGCGCGAGCCTGACCACGGCCCACCACCACACGGCACCGAGCCCGAACAGCACCACCTCCCCGCGCACTCCGCGGTCCGCCATGGCCCTCCCGCCCGGATCATCCGCCGTGGCTCTCCCGCCCGGGATCAGACGTTCTCCGCCTGGAACATCCAGTGGTGCTTCTCGAGATCCGCCGTGATCCCGATGAAGATGTCCTGGCTGACGGGGTCCGGGTGTTCGGTCGCCGCGACGCGCTCCCGCATCCGGGTGATGGCCGCGCCCAGCGCCGCCACCAGCGCGCCGACCGCGTCGGTGTCCTTGATCCAGCCGTCCGGCACCGTGCCGAGTCCGCTGCCGGTCGAGACCGTCGCCGCCCGGCCGTCCGGCGAGACGCCGAGCGCGGAGGCCCGCTCCGCGACGGTGTCGGAGTGGGTGCGGGCGACGGCCACGACCTCGTCCAGCTGGAGGTGGATGGACCGGAACCGGGACCCGACGACGTTCCAGTGGACCTGTTTGGCGAGCAACGACAGATCGATCAGGTCGACGAGCGCGCCCTGCAGCGCCTCGCCGACGGTCTTCAGGTCGGAGTCGGACAGCGGGCTCTTCACGACGTACATCCCTACCTCCGGTGTGTAGCGGCCGTCGTGCCTCTTCACGATGACCGCAGTACCCCGGATGGGCAAACCGACGCGATGGATGCGAAAAACCCCGACCGCACTCCCCCGGGATCTCCCCGGAGAAGCCCCGGCCGGGGCCTCACACACACGTAGGCGCTCAAGCGCCCACGCAGATGAACCTATGCGGCGACCACGTCCACCGCCTCGGCGGGTGCCTTGATGGTCACCCGCTCCGGCGGCACACCGGTCACCGATACGGAACCCAGCATCGGACGCACCGACGTGGGCACAGGCTCGCTGGGGGTGGCCGCAGCAGACTGGGCCAGCTCGGCGAGGGCGAGCTCGTCGCTCACTTCCCGCATGAGCTCGGACATCCGTACGTCCAGCGCGTCGCAGATGGCGGAGAGCAGCTCGGAGGAGGCCTCCTTCTGCCCCCGCTCCACCTCGGAGAGATAGCCGAGTGAGACTCGGGCGGACGAGGAGACTTCGCGCAGAGTACGGCCCTGGCGCTGGCGCTGCCGACGCAGCACGTCACCCAGCAGGCGACGGAGCAGAATCATCGGTGGCTCCCTCCTCGGACCGCGTAGCCGCATCCTTCACGCCCCACCGTACCGCCTTGCGCTGCGGCCGTGCGGGGAGCGATGTCGTGTTCACTCAGGGCTGCAAACATCAAAACCCCCCGTTCTGTTCCGTATCCTGTGCCCGCTCGTTCCCGGTGTGTTCGCCCGCAAGCTCTGTCAGAAGCAGTGCGAGCACGCTCCGTACACTCTCTCTACGAATTTCCTCGCGGTCGCCGTTCAACCGCAGGGCCTCCACTTTTCCGCCAGGGGCGGAACCGGATTCCGGGCCGAACGGGCCGTCGACGGCCACGAAGACCGTCCCGACGGGCTGCCCGTCCTGCGGGTCGGGGCCGGCGACCCCGGTGGTCGCGACGCCCCAGTCGGCCCCCAGCGCCTTGCGCACTCCGGCGGCCATCTGCCCCGCGACCTGCGGATCCACCGCGCCACGGGCGGCCAGCAGAGCCTCGTCCACACCGAGCAGTTCACGCTTGAGGTCGGTGGCGTAAGCCGTGACCGAGCCCCGGAAGACCTTGGACGCCCCGGGCACCGATGTGATCTCCGCCGCGACCAGACCACCGGTCAGTGATTCGGCCACAGCGAGCGTGCCACCCTTCACCGTGAGTAGTCGCACCACGTCGGCGGCCGTGGAATTCACGCTTCCGTCTCCTCCGACGCGGCCTCACGCGCGGCGATTCCCTGCCGGCGCAGCACAATGGCCTGTCTCACATAGTCGAGTCCGGTCACCACGGTCAGGACGACCGCCGCAGCCATCACCCACCACCTCAGAGTGGCCAGCCACCCCGTCAGCGCCAGGACGTACATCCCGACGGCCACGCCCTGGGTGAGCGTCTTGAGCTTGCCGCCCCGGCTCGCCGGGATCACTCCGTACCGGATGACGATAAAACGCAGGAGGGTGACCCCGAGTTCCCGGCCGAGGATCACGATCGTCACCCACCACGGCAGGTCGCCGAGCGCGGAGAGGCAGATCAGCGCCGCTCCCATGATCGCCTTGTCGGCGATGGGGTCGGCGATCTTCCCGAAGTCGGTGACGAGGTTGTACGTACGCGCCAGGTGCCCGTCGAACAGGTCGGTGATCATGGCGATGGCGAAGGCCGCCCAGGCGAGCGACCGCCACGCCGGGTCGTAGCCGCCGTCCGCCAGCATGAGCGCGACGAAGCCGGGCACGAGGATCAGCCGGAGCATCGTCAGCAGATTGGCGATGTTCCAGACACTCGCCTGGTTGACCGCAGCGGCGGCCAGCTTGCCGCCGCGCGGCCCTCTGCCCGCGGCCCCGGCACCCTGCGTCCCGTCCTCGGCGGAGGCGGGGTCGACGGCACCCGCGGCGGCGGTTGGTTCGAGGGCGGACACGTCCGCGGCGGCGGTCCCCTTCGCCTGGTGAGCCTGGTGAGACTGCTGCGCCTGCTTCGCCCGCGAGGAGCCGCCCGCGGCCGATGCCGGAACACCCGTCATCTGCCCGCCTCCTCACTACACCCGAAAGAGCCCTGCAGGGGTTCGGCCACGAGGTCGACCCCTTCCGTGCCGACGACCTTCGCCTCGACCATACGGCCGACGGCCAGACCTTCGCCCGACGTGAGCAGCACCTGGCCGTCGGTCTCCGGCGCCTGGTGCGTCCCGCGGCCGTACACACCGTCCTCGTCCACGGACTCCACGAGCACGTGCACCGTCTCGCCCACGCGCTCCTCGGCCCGCTGCGAGACGAGTTCCTCGGCGAGGCGGGAGACATGGGCGAGCCGCTCGGCGACGACGTCCTCGTCGAGCTTGTTCTCGTACGTGGCGGCCTCGGTGCCCTCCTCGTCGGAGTACCCGAAGACACCGATGGCGTCCAGCCGCGCGCCGTTCAGGAACCGCTCGAGCTCGGCCAGGTCGGCCTCGGACTCCCCGGGGAAGCCGACGATGAAGTTGGAGCGCACGCCCGCCTGGGGAGCCTTGCCGCGGATCGTGTCGAGCAGTTCCAGGAACCGGTCGGTGTCGCCGAAGCGGCGCATCGCGCGCAGCACCCCGGGCGCGGAGTGCTGGAAGGACAGGTCGAAGTAGGGCGCGATCTTGGGCGTGGACGTCAGGACGTCGATGAGGCCCGGCCGCATCTCGGCGGGCTGGAGATAGCTGACCCGCACGCGCTCGAGGCCGTCGATGTCGGCGAGCTCGGGCAGCAGGGACTCCAGCAGCCGGATGTCGCCCAGGTCCTTGCCGTAGGACGTGTTGTTCTCGGAGACCAGCATGATCTCCTTGACGCCCTGTTCGGCCAGCCACCGTGACTCGTTCAGCACGTCGCTCGGCCGGCGGGAGATGAAGGAGCCCCGGAAGGAGGGGATGGCGCAGAAGGAGCAGCGCCGGTCGCAGCCGGAGGCGAGCTTCACCGAGGCGACGGGGGCGCCGTCGAGACGGCGGCGCAGGGGCGCACGCGGGCCGGACTGCGGGGCGAGGCCGTCGGGCAGGTCCACCGGCGCGCCGTGCCCGGGCAGCGCCACGTCGGTCGCGGACTGCCGCTCGGCCGGGCTGATCGGCAGCAGCTTGCGCCGGTCGCGCGGGGTGTGGGAGGCGTGGATGCCGCCGTTCAGGATGGTCTGGAGGCGGTCGGAGATGTCCGCGTAGTCATCGAAGCCGAGCACGCCGTCGGCCTCGGGGAGAGCCTCGGCGAGTTCCTTGCCGTACCGCTCGGCCATGCAGCCCACCGCCACGACGGCCTGGGTTCTGCCGTGGCCCTTGAGGTCGTTGGCCTCGAGGAGGGCGTCGACGGAGTCCTTCTTGGCGGCCTCGACGAAGCCACAGGTGTTGACGACGGCGACGTCCGCGTCCTCGGCGTCCTCCACGAGCTGCCAGCCGTCCGCCTCCAAACGGCCTGCGAGCTCCTCCGAGTCCACCTCGTTACGGGCGCAGCCAAGGGTGACGAGTGCGACGGTACGGCGTTCAGGCATGGGCTCAAGACTACTTTGTCCCACCGACAGTGAACGTCGACGGGGTTGGCGATCATGGCCAACCCCGTCGACTCACACGGATCTCTCAGGCCTCACCCGGCCTGCGGGTCGCCCTTGGTGTACGTGAGGCGTTCCACGGCGCCGGGCTGGAAGTTGTCGTCGATCTTCTTGCCGTTGACGAACAGGTCGATCGCCCCGGCGTCGCCGAGGACGAGGTTGATCTTCTCGCTGTCCTGGAAGGTCTTGGAGTCGCCCTGCTTGAGGAGTCCGTCGAACAGCAGCCGGCCGTTGTGGTCCTTGGCGGAGATCCAGCTGCGGCCGTCGGTCGCGCTGACCTGGACGGTCACCTTGTCCTGGGGAGCCGCGGCGATGGCGCTGTCGGAGGGCTCGGGCGTCTCGTCGACGGTCTTCTCGGCCTTGGGGGTCGGCGAGGCGGTGGTGCCGGCCGTGGGCGTGGTGCCCTCGGCGACGGTGCTCCTGGTGCCGCCCTCGTCGCCGCCCTTGAACGCGGTGAAGCCGACGAAGCCGACCACGGCGACGATCGCGGCGACCATGGCCGCCGTCCAGTTCGGTCCGCGCCGTTCGGGACGGATGCGTTCCGCCTCGAACATCGGGGCGGCAGGCGTCGGCGCGGGACGGCCGCCGTGACTGGCGTCGTACTGTTCGATCAGCGGCGCGGGGTCGAGCCGGACGGCGCGGGCCAGGGTCCGGATGTGCCCGCGCGCGTAGACGTCACCGCCGCAGGGGGCGAAGTCGTCCGACTCGATGGCACGGATGATGGTGATGCGGACCCGGGTGGCGGTACTGACGTCGTCTACGGTCAGCCCGGCGTTGATCCGCGCCTGGCGCAGGGCACGACCGATGGAGAAGGGGGCTTCCTCGGACGGGTCTTCGAACGGACGCTCGTCTTCAGGGGAGTTGCCGATGGACACGGGGGCGCCTTTCGAGCGTGTAGCCACCTGTGCTGGAAGTTCAGTCTAGGGGGGGTGCCAAAGGGAGGGGCAACCGGACGGTACGACTTTGTACGCCATCGGAATGGCCGGTCACGCCGATGACGGCGGCCAGGCACGACCCTCCGTTGAAAGTCGTACCTGTCCTCTCGCTCAACTGGACGTACGTCAAAGGGAAACGGTTGCCCTGCGGTTTCTAACGGGTGAGTCACGGACACCCGGCATCCCGACGGGACGCCTACCCCGCGGACTCCCCCCGAATCACCGCGAGCACGCCGTCCAGTTCGTCGGGCTTCACAAGAACGTCACGGGCCTTCGAACCCTCGCTCGGCCCGACGATGTTCCGCGACTCCATGAGATCCATCAGCCGGCCCGCCTTGGCGAAGCCGACGCGCAGTTTGCGCTGGAGCATCGAGGTCGAGCCGAACTGGGTGGAGACGACGAGTTCGGCCGCCTGGCACAGCAGGTCGAGGTCGTCGCCGATGTCCTCGTCGACCTCCTTCTTCTGCTTGGTGCCCACGACGACGTCGTCCCGGAAGACGGGCGCCATCTGGTCCTTGCAGTGCTGCACGACGGCGGCGACCTCGGCCTCGGTCACGAAGGCGCCCTGCATACGGGTCGGCTTGTTGGCGCCCATCGGCAGGAACAGTCCGTCGCCCTTGCCGATCAGCTTCTCGGCGCCCGGCTGGTCGAGGATGACCCGGGAATCGGCGAGCGAGGACGTGGCGAAGGCGAGCCTCGAGGGCACGTTGGCCTTGATCAGACCGGTGACGACGTCGACCGAGGGCCGCTGGGTGGCGAGCACCAGATGGATGCCGGCCGCGCGCGCGAGCTGCGTGATCCGCACGATCGCGTCCTCGACGTCCCGCGGGGCGACCATCATCAGGTCGGCGAGCTCGTCGACGATCACCAGCAGATACGGGTACGGCTGGAGCTCGCGCTCGCTGCCCTCGGGCGCCTTGACCTTGCCGTTCCTTATGGCCTCGTTGAAGTCGTCGATGTGCCGGAAGCCGTACGCGGCGAGGTCGTCGTAGCGCAGGTCCATCTCGCGTACGACCCACTGCAGCGCCTCGGCGGCCCGCTTCGGGTTGGTGATGATCGGCGTGATCAGGTGCGGGATGCCCTCGTACGCGGTCAGCTCGACGCGCTTGGGGTCGACGAGGACCATCCGCACGTCCTCGGGAGTCGCACGGACCATGATTGACGTAATGAGGCAGTTAATGCACGACGATTTACCGGAACCGGTGGCTCCGGCGACGAGGATGTGCGGCATCTTCGCCAGATTGGCCATCACATAGCCGCCCTCGACGTCCTTGCCGAGCGCGACCAGCATCGGATGGTCGTCCTCGGCGGCGTCGGCGAGCCGCAGCACGTCCCCGAGGTTGACCATCTCCCGGTCGGTGTTGGGGATCTCGATGCCGACCGCCGACTTGCCGGGGATCGGGCTGATGATCCGCACGTCCGGGCTGGCGACGGCGTACGCGATGTTCTTGGTGAGCGCGGTGATCCGCTCGACCTTCACGGCGGGGCCGAGCTCGACCTCGTAGCGGGTGACCGTCGGCCCGCGCGTGAAGCCGGTGACGGCGGCGTCGACCTTGAACTCGGTGAAGACGTTCGTCAGTGAGGCGACGACGGCGTCGTTGGCCGCGCTGCGCGCCTTGCCGGGGCCGCCGCGCTCCAGGAGGTCCAGCAAGGGCAGCGAGTAGGTGATGTCGCCGGAGAGCTGGAGCTGCTCGGCGCGCGGCGGCAGGTCGCGGATCTCCTCCGGCGGCGCCTTGGTCAGGTCGGGGACGGCCCCGCCCTTGAGCTTCTCCTGCTTGGGCCGCGCGGCCGGGACCGGCGTCGGCGTGGTGGCCTCGCGGTCGCCGACCCGCACGCCCTGGGTGAGGTCGGCGACGATCGGCGAGGGCGGCAGGCCGTGCATGACGACACCGTCTAGGTCGGCCGCGGCGGCCGCCGCGATGTCCACGGCGTCGAGCTCACGGTCCATCGCGGGCTGCGGCACGGCCGAGCGCCGGGGCCGGCCGCGGCGCTCGGACAGCGCCTCCTGCTCGGCGCCGTCGGGGTCGTACGCCCGAGGGCCGCCCGAGCGGCGGCGGGGGCGTCCGGGCAGTGCCTCGCGCCACTGCTCGTCGTAGCGCGCGTCGTCGTCGGAGAGCTCGTCGCGTCCGTCCGCGTCGGGGTCGTCCAGCACACCGAGGCGCACCCCGAGCTGGCGCAGCCGCTGCGGGATCGCGTTGACCGGGGTGGCCGTGACCACCAGCAGTCCGAAGACCGTGAGCAGCACGAGCAGTGGTACGGCGAGCACCTCGCCCATGCTGTACGTCAGCGGGGTCGCCGCGCCCCAGCCGATGAGACCGCCGGCGTCCCTTATCGCCTGCATGCCGTCGCTGCGGGCGGGCGAGCCGCAGGCGATGTGGACCTGGCCGAGGACGCCGATGACCAGCGCGGACAGACCGATCACGATGCGGCCGTTGGCGTCGGGCTGCTCGGGGTGGCGGATGAAGCGCACGGCGATGACCGCGAGCAGGATCGGCACCAGCAGGTCGAGCCGGCCGAAGGAGCCGGTGACGAGGATCTCGACCAGGTCGCCGACGGGGCCCTTGAGGTCGGCCCAGGTGCCCGCCGCGACGATCAGCGCGACGCCGAGCAGCAGCAGGGCGACGCCGTCCTTGCGGTGGGCGGGGTCGAGGTTCTTCGCGCCGTTCCCTATCCCCCGGAACACCGCGCCGACGGCGTGCGCCAGGCCCAGCCAGAGGGCGCGCACGAGCCGGTAGATGCCCCCGGTGGGGCTGGGCGCCGGCTTGGGCGCCGGGGCCGCCTTCTTGGCCGCGGCCTTCTTGGCGGGCGCCTTCTTCGCCGGGGCCTTTTTCGCAGCGGCCTTCTTCGCCGGAGCCTTCGCGGGAGCAGCCGCCTTCTTGGCGGGCTGCTTCTTGGCTGCGGAGGGACGTGAGGCCATGGGTGTGAGGTTACCGGGGGAGACGACAGGGGACACGTGCGCCCACTGCTTCACCCGTTCGTGTCGGGCTTGCGCAGGCGCGGAGCTGACGCTTCCGCGTGTCGGGGGCGGGAAGCCGGCGCATCCGCCCCCTGACGGCGTGGAACTGACCCCGGCTCACGCCCAACTGCTCCCGCCCCTCGGCCCAGTTCCGGAAACGACGGCTCGCTTCCGGAAACAACAGCTCAGTTCTGGGACGGCACCGAGGCGGCGCCATTGCCCGCGCCCGGCTCCAGGGCGTCCAGCGCCCGGCGCAGGCCGGTGAGTTTGCGCTCCAGATGCGCCGCCGTGGCCACCGCCGCCGCGTCCGCCGACTCGTCGTCGAGCTGCTTGGACAGCGCCTCCGCCTGCTCCTCGACGGCCGCGAGCCGCGCGGACAGTTCGGCCAGCAGCCCGGCCGACTCCTTGGCGCCGCCGCCCGCCGCGGCCTTGCCGCCACCCTCCAACTGGAGCCGCAGCAGCGCCGCCTGCTCCCTCAGCTGGCAGTTCTTCATGTACAGCTCGACGAACACGGAGACCTTCGCGCGCAGCACCCACGGGTCGAACGGCTTGGAGATGTAGTCCACCGCGCCGGCCGCGTACCCCCGGAAGGTGTGGTGCGGGCCGTGGTTGATCGCCGTGAGGAAGATGATCGGGATGTCCCTGGTGCGCTCTCGCCGCTTGATGTGCGCGGCTGTTTCGAAACCGTCCATTCCCGGCATCTGGACGTCCAGCAGAATGACCGCGAAGTCGTCCGTCAGCAGTGCTTTGAGCGCCTCCTCCCCGGACGATGCCCGCACCAGCGTCTGATCGAGCGCCGAGAGGATCGCCTCCAGCGCCAGCAGATTCTCCGGCCGGTCATCGACCAGGAGGATCTTGGCCTTCTGCACCATGGCCCGCCCTCCTCGCCCCGGCAGTGCACCGGGCGCCGCCCCTGGGGACGACTCCTTTGCGCCGCCCTTCCTTGTGCCGGTCATGGTAGCCGCACCCCGACCGTCGCCACACCCTGTCACCGTGATGTCACTGTGCACGTAGCAGGAACGCGGCAGGAGACCAGAAGGTTCCCCGATTCGCGCCCCGCTACACGACCCCGGCACGCCCTCGGCCGACGACTCCTCACATCTTCCGCCGCATCCCGTCACACGAGCCGATCCGGTCACACCCCGCGCATCCACTGCTCCATCACCGACAGCAGATGATCGGGATCGACCGGCTTCGTGACGTAGTCGGAAGCACCCGACTCGATCGCCTTCTCCCGGTCGCCCTTCATCGCCTTCGCCGTCAGCGCGATGATCGGCAGACCGGAGAACTGCGGCATCCGGCGGATCGCCGTCGTCGTCGCGTAGCCGTCCATCTCGGGCATCATGATGTCCATCAGGACGACCGCCACGTCGTCGTGCTGCTCCAGGACCTCGATGCCCTCGCGGCCGTTCTCCGCGTACAGCACGGACAGACCGTGCTGCTCCAGGACGCTGGTCAGCGCGAACACATTGCGGATGTCGTCGTCGACGATCAGCACCTTCTCACCGCCGAAGCGGATGCCCCGCGGCCCCTGCGGCACCGGCCACTGCGCCGCCTCCCCGACCCGCTCGCCGCCGTTCGACGAACGCCGCCGGCGCCGGAAGAGAGCGGCCGCCCCGTTCTGGGTCTCCTGGTACGACTTCACCTCGGCAGGCGTCACGATCTCCGCCTCGGCCAGCTCCGACAGCTCGATCGCCCCGTTCTCCGAGGCCACCAGGTCACCCGCCTCCAGCGCGGACACCCCCTGGTGGTAGCCCTGCGGAGGCAGCTCACTGGGGTGCAGCGGCAGATACAGCGTGAACGTCGAGCCACGGCCCGGCTCACTCTGCGCGTGGATCTCACCGCCGAGCAACTGCGCGATCTCGCGCGAGATCGACAGCCCCAGCCCCGTACCGCCGTACTTGCGGCTGGTCGTACCGTCCGCCTGCTTGAACGCCTCGAAGATCACCCGCATCTTGCTCGCCGCGATCCCGATACCGGTGTCGGTCACCGAGAAGGCGATCAGCGGCGCGTCCGCGTCCGCCAGCGAACCGGCCTCCAGCAACTGCTCCCGGATCGCCACCGGCACATCCGCCCCGGCCGGCCGCATGACCAGCTCCACCGACCCCGAGTCGGTGAACTTCACCGCGTTCGCCAACAGGTTGCGCAGCACCTGCAGCAACCGCTGCTCGTCCGTGTGCAGCGTGGCCGGCAGCTCCGGCGACACCCGCACGGACAGGTCGAGGCCCTTCTCCGCGGTCAACGGCCGGAAGGTGGCCTCCACATAGTCCACGAGCTGCACGAGCGCGATCCGGGTCGGCGAGACGTCCATCTTGCCCGCGTCGACCTTCGACAGGTCCAGGATGTCGTTGATGAGCTGGAGCAGGTCCGAGCCCGCCCCGTGGATCGTCTCGGCGAACTCCACCTGCTTCGGCGACAGATTGCCCTCCGAGTTGTCCGCGAGCAGCTTGGCCAGGATCAGCAGCGAGTTCAGCGGCGTACGCAGCTCGTGCGACATGTTCGCGAGGAACTCGCTCTTGTAGCGCATCGACACCGCGAGTTGCTCGGCGCGCTCCTCCAGGACCTGCCGCGCCTCCTCGATCTCGGTGTTCTTCACCTCGATGTCGCGGTTCTGCTGGGCCAGCAGCTCGGCCTTCTCCTCCAGTTCGGCGTTGGACGCCTGGAGGGCCTTCTGCCGCTGCTCCAACTCCGCCGACCGCTCCCGCAGTTGCTCGGTCAGCTCCTGCGACTGCTTCAGGAGCAGCTCCGTCTTGGTGTTGACGGAGATCGTGTTGACGCTGGTCGCGATCATCTCGGCGAGCTGGTTGAGGAAATCCTTCTGGATCTGGGTGAAGGGTGCGAAGGCCGCCAGCTCGATCACCCCGAGCACCTTGCCCTCGAACAGCACCGGCAGCACGATCACCTGGGCGGGCGGCGCCTCGCCGAGCCCGGAGGAGATCTTCAGATAGCCGCTCGGCGCGTTCTCCACCAGGATCGTGCGCTTCTCCTCGGCGGCCGTCCCCACCAGCGCCTCACCCGGCCGGAACGATGTCGGCATCGACCCCATCGAGTAGCCGTACGACCCCAGCATCCGCAGCTCGTACGGATCGTCCATGCCCTCGGGCGACGGCATCGCCAGGAAGAACGCGCCGTGCTGCGCGGCCACCAGCGGCGGCAGCTCGCTCATGATCAGCGAGGCCACGTCCTCCAGATCGCGCCGCCCCTGCATGAGCGCCGACACGCGCGCGAGGTTGCCCTTGAGCCAGTCCTGCTCCTTGTTGGCGATCGTGGTGTCGCGCAGGTTGGCGATCATCTTGTTGATGTAGGCCTGCAGCTCCTGGATCTCGCCGGCCGCGTCCACGTCCAGCTTCAGGTTCAGGTCCCCCCGGGTCACCGCGGTCGCCGCACGCGCGATGGCACGCACCTGCCGGGTCAGGTTCCCGGCCATCTCGTTCACGGACTCCGTCAGGTCCCGCCAGGTGCCGTCGACGTCACGCACGCGTGCCTGACCGCCGAGCTGCCCCTCCGTACCCACCTCACGCGCGACGCGGGTGACCTCCTCGGCGAAGGACGACAGCTGGTCGACCATCGTGTTGATGGTCGTCTTCAGCTCGAGGATCTCCCCGCGCGCGTCGATGTCGATCTTCTTCGTCAGGTCACCCTTGGCGATGGCCGTCGTGACCATGGCGATGTTGCGCACCTGCCCGGTCAGGTTGGACGCCATACCGTTCACGGAGTCGGTGAGGTCCTTCCACGTACCCGCCACACCCGGTACGTGTGCCTGACCGCCGAGGATGCCGTCCGTACCCACCTCACGGGCCACCTTGGTGACCTGCTCGGCGAACGAGCTCAGCGTCTTCACCATGGTGTTGATGGTGTCGGCGAGCTGCTGGACCTCGCCGCGCGCCTCGATCGTCACCGTCCGCGTCAGATCGCCGTTGGCGACGGCCGCCGCGACCTGCGAGATGTTGCGCACCTGCATGGTCAGGTTCTTGGCCATCAGGTTCACATTGCCGCTGAGGTCCTTCCAGATGCCCGTGATCCCCGGAACGTGCGCCTGGCTGCCCAGGATGCCCTCGGTGCCCACCTCACGGGCCACCCGGTTCACCTGCTCGGCGAAGGACGACAGCTGGTCCACCATCGTGTTGACGGTGGTGACGAGTTCGAGGATCTCGCCCTTGGCGTCGACGGTGATCTTCTTCGACAGGTCACCCTTGGCGACCGCGGTGGTGACCTCGGCGATCTGGCGCACCTGGATGGTCAGGTTGTTCGCCATGAAGTTCACCGACTGGGTGAGGTCCTTCCAGGTGCCGGAGACCCCCTGCACCTCGGCCTGACCGCCGAGCTGCCCCTCCGTGCCGACCTCACGGGCAACCCTGGTGACCTCCTGGGCGAAGGACGACAGCTGGTCGACCATCGTGTTCAGGGTGTTCTTCAGCTCCAGGATCTCCCCGCGCGCGTCCACGGTGATCTTCTGCGACAGGTCACCGCGCGCGACCGCCGTGGCGACCTGCGCGATGTTGCGCACCTGGGCGGTGAGGTTTCCCGCCATTCCGTTCACGGAGTCGGTCAGGTCCCGCCACACACCGGCCACACCCGGCACCTGCGCCTGACCACCGAGGCGGCCCTCGGTACCCACGTCCCGCGACACCCGGGTCACCTGGTCCGCGAACGCGGAGAGCTGGTCGACCATCGTGTTGATGGTGTTCTTCAGCTCCAGGATCTCCCCGCGCGCGTCCACGTCGATCTTCTGCGACAGGTCACCGCGCGCCACGGCCGTCGTCACCTGCGCGATCTGCCTCACCTGAGAGGTGAGGTTGCCGGCCATGAAGTTGACGGAGTCCGTCAGTTCCCGCCACGTGCCCGAAACACCGTCCACGCGCGCCTGGCCGCCCAGACGGCCCTCGGTGCCCACGTCCCGCGCCATCCGCGTCACCTGATCGGCGAACGACGACAGTTGGTCCACCATCGTGTTCACGGTGTTCTTCAGCTGGAGCATCTCGCCGGAGACGTCGACGGTCACCTTCTGCGACAGATCGCCGTTGGCCACCGCCGTCGTCACCTGGGCGATGTTCCTCACCTGTCCGGTGAGATTCCGGAACGCCGTGTTGACGGAGTCCGTCAGGTCCTTCCACGTCCCCGCCGCGCCCGACACCTGCGCCTGGCCGCCCAGTTCACCCTCGACACCGATCTCCCGCGCCACACGCGTCACTTCGGCACCGAACGCCGACAACTGGTCCACCATCCCGTTGACGGTGTTCTTCAGCTCCAGCATCTCGCCGGCCACGTCCACCGTGACCTTTTGCGACAGATCACCGCTCGCCACGGCCGTCGTCACGGCCGCGATGTCCCTCACCTGGGTGGTGAGGTTGCGGAACACCGTGTTGACGGAGTCCGTCAGGTCCTTCCATGTCCCCGCCGCACCCGGCACGTTCGCCTGTCCGCCCAGCTGCCCCGCGGCACCCACCTCGTTGGCCACGCGCGTGACCTCGTCCGCGAAGATCCGCAGCGTCTCGGTCATCTGGTTGATCGTCTCGGCGAGCTGCGCGACCTCACCGCGCGCCGGAACCGTCACCTTCCGCGACAGATCACCACCCGCGACCGCCGTCGTGACCTCGGCGATCTGCCGCACCTGGGCCGTCAGATTGCCGGCCATGGTGTTCACCGAATCGGTGAGTTCCTTCCACACACCGTCGACACCCGACACCCGCGCCTGGCCGCCCAGCACGCCGTCGGTGCCCACCTCGCGGGCGACCCGGGTCACCTCGGACGAGAACGCCGACAGCTGGTCCACCATCGTGTTGACGGTGTTCTTCAGCTCGAGCATCTCGCCCTCGACGTGAACCGTCACCTTCCGCGACAGATCACCCTTGGCCACCGCCGTCGTCACCAGCGCGATGTCCCGCACCTGTGCCGTCAGCCGCTCCGCCATCGTGTTGACGGACTCGGTCAGGTCCTTCCACGAACCGGACATGCCCCGCACCTGCGCCTGGCCGCCCAGCTTGCCCTCGGTGCCCACCTCGCTGGCCACCCGCGTGACCTCGTCGGTGAACGTGGACAGCTGGTCGACCAGGTTGTTGACGGTCCGCCCGACCTTCAGGAACTCCCCGCGCAACGGCTGCCCCGCCGCCCCCTCGGGCGTCTGCGTCCGCAGCTCCATCCGGGGCGACAGATCACCCTCGGCCACCGCCGACAGCACCCGTCCCACCTCGGAAACCGGCCGTACGAGATCGTCGACCAGCGCGTTCGAGTGGTCGATGGCGGTCGCCCACGAGCCCTCACAGGCACCCGTCTCCAGCCGCTCGGTGAGCTTGCCCTCCCGGCCCACCATGCGACGTACGCGCGAAAGCTCACCCGTGAGGTGAAGATTCCGGTCCGCCACCTCGTTGAACACGGCCGCGATCTCCGACATCACACCGTCGCCGGACACCGTGAGCCGCTTGCGGAAGTTCCCGTCCCGCATGGACACCAGAGCCGCCAGCAGCCGCTCCAGGGCCGCCGTGTCCACCGTGGTGGTGCCACCGCGCGATGCGCGCCTGCTGAGGGACTGTCCGCCTTTCGCGCGCGCCTTAGTGCTCCGCGTCGCTGCGCCAGACTCCACTTGTCCCTCCCGCAGGGGTTCGACCGTTACGCTGTGCTGGGGTGTTACTACTCGCCGTTGCCGGTTACAGCAGGGTTTTCCGCCTGATCCAACCAGGCTGACCCGGGGGCTGCTGCCCCATGTACTCAGAAGACACCCAGTCTGCCCGGACCTTCACAAGAAGCTTGCCCAGTGTTTCACCCTCTCCGAACCCGGCCATAACAGTTCGGCAGCTTCGCACATCGTCCGCACACCCACGGGGCGGAAACACTGGTGACCGGCATCCGCACGGGCGGGGAAGGTAAGTAACCTTGCATGCGGCTGTCCAGCCGCGCCGGTCCGTCCGGCCTGGGCGGTGGCACGAGGCACGAGCGGGCATCGGAGGGGCGGCCGCAACATGACCACCGGACTGATCCCGGGGGGACAGCCCCCGGACCCCCAGCCGTCGGGCATGCGCCCGCCGCAGCAGCGGGGCGGCCAGGGATCCCCCCACGTCGACGACCGGACGAGGAGTTCCGTGATCACCGCGCGAGCGGCTGCCAGCTTCGAGCCCGTCGGGCGGTCCGTCGCGACCGCCCGCTCCTTCGTCCGCGACACCCTCCAGGGCTGGGGCTTCGCCGACATCGTCGACGACGCCGTGGTCCTCACGAGCGAACTGGTGACGAACGCCGTCGTCCACGCGGGCACCCACGCCGACGTCCTGTGTCTGCGTTCCGAGGACGGCGTACGTATCGAGGTCGCCGACCGCTACCCGGAGCGCGAGATCCCCCTCCAGGGCTCCCCCGCCACCATGGGCAGCCCCGACCGCGAGGGCGGCCGAGGCCTCCAGCTCTGCGCGGCCATCGCGGCCCGCTGGGGCGTCGAGTACACCTCCACCCACAAACAGGTCTGGTTCCAACTCGACCTCCCCGACCGCCCGGTGGGCACCCGCACCGCCGGCCCGTCCCTCCCCGCCGACCTCCTCCCGCTCGCCGACAGCCGCGTCCGCGTCGCGGTCGTCCAGATCGACCGCGTCGGCGCCATCTCCGCCTGGAACGAGGACGCCGAGGAACTCTTCGGGTACGCCGCCGACCAGGTCACCGGCAAACCCCTCACCGACCTCGCCGCCTGGCCGCACACCCCCGGCACCGGTACCGGCATCGCCGAGGCGCTCCAACTCTCCCGCTGGGAGGGCAGTTACGGCATCCGCGGCGTCAGCGGCCGCGTCACCCCCGTGTACGCCTCCCACCTTCGCGTCCGCGACACCGACGGCGAACCCTCCACGGTCTGCCTCCTGGTCCGCGACCACGAACGCGCCGTCCTGCAGACCCCGTCACGTCTGCCCGCCTCCGACTCGGCACCCGTGGACGGCCAGAGCGCGGACCCCTTCGAGGTCTTCATCGGTTCCCCCGCCCCGGACGACCTCGACGGCCTCCTCCAGCGCACCGTGGAACGCGCCCGCGACATGCTCGACGGCGACTCCGCCTTCCTGCTCCTCGCCACCGACGACGAGACCGAACTGGAGGTCCGCGCCTCCACCGGTCTGCCCTCGGCCCGCCAGCGCTTCGCCCGCGTGCCCGTCGAGGCGGGCCCCGGCCGCTACGGCTCGGCCCGTATGCCGGCCGTCCACGAGGACCTGTCGGCCGTCCCCGGTGTCGTCCCCCTGCTGAACGGCACGGGCATGCGCTCGGTCGTCACGGTCCCCCTGAAGGTGGAGGGCCGTCTCACGGGCTCCCTCGGCGTCGCGGCGGAGGCCCCGGGCCGCTACTCCAACGAGGAGGCCCTGCGCCTGCAGTTCGCGGCCGACCGCATCGCCCTCGCCGTCGAGTCGGCCCGCCTGGGCGAACTGGAACGCCTGCGCAGGGGCTCGCTCAGCTTCCTGGTCGAGGCCTCCGACCTCCTTGCCGGCACCCTCGACCGCGACCAGACCCTGGCCCTGATGGCCCAGATGACCGTCCCGACCCTGGCGACCTGGTGCGCGGTCTACACGATCGCCGACCAGGCCTCCGACCCGTTCCTGTCGTACGTCCTGCACGAGGACGAGGAACTCATCGACGGCATCAAGTCGTTGCTCTCCAAGATCGCCCCGCCGGACCCGGTACCGACCCCGGGCGCCCGCGTCTGGCCTGCCCCCGGCGAGGCCGCGCACGAGGCGGCCCTGCGCAGTTCCATGCGCAGCCTCGGCCTGACCGGCGGCCCCACCCACCAGGTGTCCTCCGGCATCGGCCCCACCCTCGCCACGGCCTCCGCGGTCGGCGGCGAGACGGTCGTCCTGCCCCTGGTGGCTCGCAACCGCGTCATCGGCATGCTGACCCTCGGCAAGCCCACCGACGAACACTTCCGCCAGGAGATCCTGGAACTCGCCGAGGACCTCAGCCGCCGGGCGGCTCTCGCCCTCGACAACGCCCGCCTGTACTCCGAGCGGACGGCCATCAGCCAGTCCCTCCAGCGCAGCCTCCTGCCCCCGGGGCTCCCCGACATCGACGGCGTCGAGGTCGACGTGATCTACCGCGCGGCCGGCGAGGGCAACGAGGTGGGAGGCGACTTCTACGACGTCTTCCCGATCAGCGACGGCGCCTACGGCTTCGCGATCGGCGACGTCTGCGGCACGGGCCCGCACGCGGCCGCCGTGACCGGCCTGGCCCGCCACGCCCTGCGCCTGCTGGCCCGCGAGGGCCTGAGCGGCCCGGCGGTCCTGGAGCGCCTCAACTCGGCCATCCTCGACGAGGGCGCCCGCAGCCGCTTCCTGACTCTCCTCTACGGTGAGATGCGCCCGCAGCCCGACGGCAGCGCGGAGCTGAAGGTGGTCTGCGCCGGCCACCCTCTCCCACTCCGGCTGCGCCAGGACGGCACGGTCGCGCCCGCCGCCGAGCCCCAGCCCCTCCTCGGCGTCATCGAGGACCTGGAGCTGTACGAGCAGACGTTCACCCTCGACCCGGGCGACGTCCTGCTCTGTGTCACGGACGGCGTCACGGAGCGCCGCGAGGGCACCCGCATGCTGGGCGACGACGGCCTCGCCGACGTCCTGTCCACCTGTACGGGTCTCACGGCCGGCGCGGTCGCGGCCCGCATCATGCGCGCGGTCGAACGCTTCGCCTCGGACGCCCCGTCCGACGACATGGCGATCCTGGCCATGCGGGTGGCATGAAGGGAAAAAGGCATGGGAAAAGCCCCCGCCCGAAAGGGCGGGGGCTTTCTCTGTTGAGCCCCCTAACGGAATCGAACCGTTGACCTTCTCCTTACCATGGAGACGCTCTGCCGACTGAGCTAAGGGGGCTGGTCGCTTTTCGAGGTTTCCCTCGCGGCAACGAAATAGAGCATACCCCGAACTGGCCGGTGTTCCCAAACTCGTTCAGAAGGCCGGCTGAAGCAGTCCGCCGAGCGCGTTGCACGCGGTCACGATGCGCTGCATATCCCGCTTCGTCAACGAAGCGTCCACCGGCAGAGCGAGGGTCTCGTCGGCGGCGAGTTCGGTCTCGGGCAACGACACGCACCGCCGGAACTCGGGCAGTCGGTGCAGCGGAGTCTTCACCGGCACCCGGCACTCAACTCCCCTCGCCCGCAGGGCCCGGGCGAAGGCGTCCCGGTCGGGCCGGCCGTTCCCCGGCACGCGCACGACGTACTGCTGGTAGGAGTGCCCGTCCCCACCGTCGGGTGTGCGCACCCCACGCAGCCGCGCATCGAGATAGGCCGCCCGCTCCCGCCGCCGCGCGATCTCGTCGTACGGCGCCTCGGACTCCGCCTGCTCCAGCACCAGCAGCCCGTGCCGCTGCCCGAGCCCGTGCAGCCGCGCCGCATCGGCCGGCCGCCCGAATCGGTGTACGACAACGAGGGCCGCCGTGCGCGGAGTTACGACCGCCTCGACAGCCGCCGCATCCAGGCAGTAGGTCACGGGATCCACGTCGGCGAACACCGGCAGCGCACCCGCGAGGGCGACCGCTCCGGCGACTTCGGCGTTCCCGAAGGCCGGCACGATGACCTCGTCCCCGACTCCGACGCCTGCGGCCCTGAGCATTGCAGCAGTACCCATGCCGTGGATGCTGCGGGCGGAAGTTGAACTTCAAGTGACGGCAAACAAAAAAGGGTTGGGGCCTGAACCGAAG
>NZ_JBLRVZ010000009.1:334095-342845 GCF_048159505.1 Streptomyces sp. T028 | reverse complement strand
AGCCGCAGTCGTAGCCGCCTGGTCAGGCCACGACCAGCCCGACAGCCCCACCCGAAGGCCCGAAACGGGCATCACGTCACGTACCGCCCTCTCATGATCAACGGGCTTAGACACCACGATGATCACGAAGCCCGTGCCTGCTCAGCTATCCGCCCCAACCGGCCCTCCCCGACCAACCACACGCCTCCGGAACTTGCATCAGCCCTGACTCCGTGGTGCAGCTCGACGAGGAAAAGGGGAATAGATCACGCCGCTTGTCGAGCGATCCAACAAAGCTATTAAGGTCGGACGGTTGAACCGCTACCATGCTGACTTTACCACCGTGCGCCGATCCGATCGAAAAGCGCATGGAGAACGCGTACTCCCCTGAGCCTCAGGAGTCATCGTGATCATTCTAGCCTCTTACGCTGATTCCATTCCCTCCGGGAAGCATTCTTCACTCAAGGCACTGCGTTCCTTCCTACACTCATGGGTGCCGCCCCGAGTCGCACTGCATTTATTGCCCTTCTATCCCTCCGACGGCGACGATGGATTCGCCCCGTCGGACTGGTTCTCAGTCAATGCCGACTTGGGGGACTGGTCGGATATAGCCGACCTGGGAAACGATCGACACTTGATAGTGGATGGCATCTATAACCATGTGGGCTCCAGCCATCAGTTCGTGCGCGATTTCTTCGCCAGACCCCTGGAAAGCGGAGGTCAGTTATTTACAATGAAGCACGTATCACTGGCAGAATACCCTGCCGCCCCTCGCGGAGGCTCGGTAATGAGGCCGCACATCATTAACGGCGAGAAATGGTACATATGGCAGACCTTCACCGCAGACGCCTTCGACATCAACCTTGAGGACGACGAGGTGGTGACGGCTATTAAAAGGCATCTGCAATGGCTCAAGAGGCATAACGTGTGGGGGGTTCGTCTTGATGCGCCAGCCTACTATGGAAAGGAGCCGGGAGGGCGCCATCGGCACAGCCCGAAGTCCATCGCGCTGACACGCGACATGGTTGCCCGAGTTCGATCTTTTGGTTTGGCAAGCATAACGCAGCTCGACTGCGAGAAACGGTGCATCACATACTTCGAAGACCCTCACCCGAAAACTGATGCCATCATCGACTTCTCCTATCCGGCGCAGCTCGCCGCCTGCCTGCTTGAACGTGACCCCGACATCATCGTGAAGCATCTGAAGAGTACCTGGAACATCGGCCACAACCTTATCCGCTACCCACGATCACACGACGGGATATATCTGCGCTCCGACCTGACACCACCTCGGGTCATCGAATCACTGATCCGGGCCGCCGCCTGTGCCAATTTCCCGGTACGAGTCATAGACGACAGGATCTATGAAATCAACAGCAGTCTGCCTGCACTCCTCGAGGTCGACACTGCGAAGGAAAACGTCGAGGCACGCATAGATCTGGCGGTCGCCATCACCTCCCTGGCATCCGGATGGTGCTACCTCTACCTGCCCGCAGTACTTGGATTCTCCCCCGAGCAACTGGATCTGAGGTTCACGGATCCGCGGCGGCTGAACCGGGTTCCTATTCCCGATGCGAGCCTGCAGAACTTCGCCAGGATAGGGCGCCTACAACGCCTCAAACACATGCTGGACTTGCTCAGTTCCGTCAAAGGGAAGCTAGCATGCAAAGGTGATCTCGCGGCTGACGCCATCCACCGTATCGGTGCACACGGGCTGTGTATCCGACGGGAGCGTGGGCGATACACGTTAGTTGCCAACCTGCATGACCAGCAAGAACTCCAGCTGGACGACAGCGCACTGGGTGAGTCGATTTTCAGTCAGCGCTACTTCCGGCACGGGCTGGGTCCTCTCGGGTTTGCCATTTTCACACACGATCCAAATGTTCGACATATTGCCAGGCCGGAGTGATTCAGGATACACTTCTCCCGTGAATACAGGGACTAAATCTGTCTACGCGCTTGATATTGGCGGTTCATCTGTCAAGCATGGAATCGTCGAGGTCTCCGCCACGAGTGGAAGGATCACGGAGAAGGGTGATCCCGCTCTTATCCACTCACGTTCCTTCGATGACCTCCTGCATAGCGTCCGGCGATTGGTTACCGCATACGAGGAACGGGTGCGGCCGAACGGCTTCGATCTCGCCATTTGCACCACCGGATCCGTGACCCAGAATGGCGTCGTCCTCAAAGCAGGTCACTTCGAGGGCTATGAGAACGTGGACTGGGCCGCCTTGCTAATGCCAGACAACGCTGGCCTCACCTCCGTTCACGTGGTCAACGACGGCCGAGCTTCCACCTGGGCAGAGTTCGTGAGTCAACAGGACTCTGACTCACTCCTTCACGTGGTCGTCGGCACCGGCGTCGGAGCTGGCCTGGTCAGCCAGGGAAGACCATTGCTCGGAGAGCACGGTTTCGCCGGGTACCTCGGACACATGAAAGTTGCTCCGGCCGGCGACGTTGTCTGCAGCTGCGGAAACAAGGGGTGCATCGAAACAGTCGCTTCCGGGCCGGCTATCGTTCGGCACTACCACGACGCGGGTGGGGACCAGGCGATTGGTGATTTCCCGGCCGTGGTCAGCGCAGCACAGCAAGGCGACACCGCGGCCGAAGAAGCTTTGGAAGTCGCCGGCACCTGGCTGGGCCTGGGCATCAGCTACGCCATGAACCTGCTGAATCCAGGGCTTGTCACCATCGGGGGCGGCGTCGTGGAATCCACCACCTCCACAGACGCAGGCTTCGGCCTGTATGCCGATGCGGCCATTCGTGAAGCTCAGGCGAAGGCTCATCGCAGGGTGGCAACAGCCACTATCCGTCCGGGAAGCTTCGGGAACGAGGGAGGCATGATCGGAGCCGCACTCTTTTCTCTCTTCAAGGAGAGTGAAAACTAGATCATAGAACCGTGAGCGTGGCGCCGTCCTGTCGCTGATCAGGTGGCGCCCTGCCGATCTTGCCGCCATTGGCCTCCGATGGCCTGCGTGACGTCCCCTTATTCGGCTGACAGTCGGGAAATCGAGGACGCTCCGACCGAAATGAAAAGGCCGAGAATCACAAAACCGATCAGTTGTCCAAGGGTCAAAACGGCTGATGTGGCCGCACTTGCCGCGGAATCGCCAGCCGATTTAAGACCGAAGAACGACTCAACGGTCTCCCTCAGCGCTGTCAGCGCCAGCTGCGGCTTCCGCCTCAGATCGAACAACGCGTGGCAACTCGCGAGATACGCCAGCGCGTGCACCACCATGAGAATGAACGTCCACACTGCCAAGCGGCCCAAACTCTGCCCGAAGATACAACTGGCGCCCCATAGACGTAGCGCGAATCGACTCCTCAGGCTGGTGGAGCGGAGGAACCGCTCGCGCAGAAACTGCGCGTCCGCGATCTCTCTGCGTAGCACCTGGGAAATACCGCGCAGATCTTGCACCGGCTGTCGGAGCAGATTCGGACTAGTGGAATGCGATCCGAGCCAGTTCGTCTTCCCTGTCTGTGGTGGCCACGTACAGTCTACGACCGAAGTGTTCCACATGATGGCAGTGGACAAGCCGAGCGGCGTGAGATCGGATTCCTGGATCTCACTTACCGACAGATCGAGGCCGGTCGCGGTCGCCCGGCATGCGAACCGCTCGATCTTCACGTTCCGGATAGTCAGCTTACATAGCTCCCCTGCGCCAATGTCCACGTCGCGGAGAGCCCCTCCCGTCACCTGTGAGTCCTTCCACGTCAGAGAGGACAGGATGACGTCTTCCATCTTCAGATCATCTGCGATCACTTTGTCGACGGTCAGGGCACCTCCGCCTATGTGGGAGATTGAGACACGAGTTGCGGAAGAGTTCGTCAGTCGAGCCTTGTCAAGGCTGACGTTGCTTATGTCGACATCAATGAGCTTGCATTTGTTGACAGAGATCTCACTGAGATCGGCTCCGGCCAGCAGACAGCCAGACAAGCTGGCACCGCGAAGTACGGCACTGCTGAAGTCGGCCTGCCTCAGATCGCACTCCGCGAATTCAGCCTTCACGAGGCTGCAGTTCGAGAATATGGTGTTGTTCGCCTTGCAGTTCCGAAATGTGCTGCGATCGAGGTTGGCTGTGTCGAAGTTTGTCCCGCTCAAATCACAGGATTCGAACAGGATGCCGGAGAAATCGGTGTCGGCCAGGTCCGCCATGGTGAGATCAATCATTCGATCCTGGGTGGAGCAGTACTCCACCCAGGCAGCGGCTCCAGCCTGCAGCATGCTCAGAGCTTCGTGTGAGGCCACTTTCGTGTACCTTCCTCAGGCTGGCCAGTCCTTCAACGCGCCCTCGTAAACGCCCCGCGGCGGTATCCATGCGACTCCGGCCACCCAGCCTCCAGAAGTTCGAGCAGCACTCGGTGATCTCCGTCTCGTGCCGTGCTGAGTCCGGAAACAGATTCGAGGTACGCATCGCTGTAGCCAGGGTGCGTCACAATCTCGATGAGATCCGCTCCTTGCGAGGCCTTGTTCTCCACCATCTCCATGAGGACGTGCGCATCGAGATTACGTCCGGTCCATTCGCGGATGACGCTCACTGAGCCGGTGACTCCCTTCTGTTTCATGAGGGCCTCTGTCTCGCCCGGGTGACCTCGTACTTCAAGAGCGTACCGAGATGCTAGCTCCACGAAAACGGGGATGCACTCGGGGATCCTGCTCACTCCACGGTGACTGTCGATGTGAGTAGGGGAACCGCCTAATGCTTCGTTCGCCAGCTCGATCTGCCGCGACCACTCCAGTGCGACCTCGCTCGGTTCAACTCTCCCGATCTCCTCGCGTGCCCAGAACCGTCCGGTCTTCGGGTTGACCAGAGTGGGGATTTCCTTGGCCGGGCTCAGCGGGACTCCGCTGGTCAATTGGAGATGGACGCCGGCGACGCCGAGCAATTCCTGGACCCCCCAGTTCTTCATGCGTGTGCGAGAACCGTCGGCAGCCATCATCAGCGTGGTATTACTTGCAGCGTCGGAATCGAGCAGCTCACGGATCGAGCGGCAGATGCCGTCGGACAGTCCGAAGTCGTCTGCGTTGATCACAACAGATGTCACTTGTCCACCTCATGAGTCCCGATTAGTGCTATTCGATGCTGAGTGTGCTCGCCAGGAGCGCTGCGGCGCCCAGCAGCTGGGCTTTGCGTCCCAGCGTGGCTTTACGGATGCTGACGCGATTCCAGGCAAGCTCCCAGGAAAATCGACGTGCGTGCCCAATGACGGAGTCGGCAAACCCGTCGAGATCGGTTATCATCCCTCCGCCGAGCAGGATTCGGGGCGGGTGCGTGATCGTTATGACGGCGTTCAGTGCGAGCCCGAGATACTTTGCGGCGTCTTCCAGCACTGCCGTCGCTATGGGGTCGCGATCGCGTATGCCGGCATTCATCTGCTCATAGCTCAGCGAGGTCCATTCAGCATCAGATGCCGCCTGCAGAAAGCGACGGAACGCGGAGCTACTGGTTGTCGAAAGGCCGACCTTCCCGCGTTCCGCACGCAAAAGGCCGACCATGTTAGAACTCACCCATGGGCGGGAAGAGAAAACTTCCAAGGGCCCCCGGGATGCAAACGTTTCGTTGTACGCTCCGTCCGGCTGGACAATGAGTCGACCGAGGTGCCCTGCGGATCCTGCCCCTGCCAGTGGAGTCCCATCGATGAAGATCTTCGAGCCGATTCCCTCATCGACCAGCAGATAACAGAAATTCTTTCGGAGATCCGGATCTGCTCCTGCTGCCTCGCCCCCTCCGTACTGCACTTCTCCCACACCAATGCACTCGGTGTCGTGGTACAGATGGACGTGCGGGCCGCCGGCATCCATGACAACTTCACTGAAATTGATGCGTTCGAAAATTCCGAGACGCTTGGAGCTCAGTACCTCTTGAGTCCCGTTCAGAGTTCCGGGTAACGTGACGGCGACTCCGCGTGGTTGCATTCCGGGATTTCGTGTCGTGAAATGCCGGATACGGCGGGCAACCTCTTCCGCAAGGCGCGGGCCGGAATCTTCCCCTACGGCCTCCGGGGGGTCCCATTCCATGGAGGACTGCAATAACTGTGGGTTGCCGTCTCTCATCAGGACAGGTGTGAGCTGCCCCTGGTTGGATTCGAGCTTGATCACCAGAAGAAGGGCTTCCGACATTCCCGGTCCTCAGCTCCTCGGGCCGAAGGCTCTAGCCAGCCAGAGACAGTGCGAGAAGACACATTACGCCGACCGCGCTCTACTTGTCCGATGAACGAGAAAGTACGTCCCTCAGGCCTGAGTTCCGCAGCTGCGGTGGCGCTCTAGTACACGAAAATGCGGGTTGACCTGCGGGTATGCGTGAACACACGCCGGATCGGCGTGTGTCTAGGCGATGGCGTTCGCGCTGGTCAGGCGCTTGTGTCGGGTTCCAGGGTGATGATGCGCTTGGGCTCGGTGAGGCCGAGCTTGGCGAGGATGGCGCGCTGGGCTGGGGTGGTCTCGGTGCGCTGGCGGAAGGTTCCGGCGGGGCCGGCGAAGGTGCCCACGTGGATGCGTTCGAGTTCCTCGCGCAGGTTGAGCCAGGTGTCGTCGCAGGTGGTCTCGGCGATACGGATCAGGAGCAACGCGAGCCAGCAGAGTAGGACATGGGCGCGTATCCGGTCTTCCTTGCGGTGGTAGACGGGCCGCAGATCGATGATCGTTTTCATATCTCGCCAGCCGCGTTCAACTTCCAGCAGCTGCTTGTAGCCGGTCGCGATGTCCTCGGCGGACAGATGCGGGTCGCTGCACCGCAGCAGGAACTTGCCGTCCAGGCGTTCTTCGGCCTTGATGGCCGCCTTGTCGATGCGCAGCAGTCCGCCGGGGGTGGCGCGCAGGAACCGGTTCAGGCCGGGCTTGGTGGACAGCTTGCCGCGCAGTTCGGCGCGCCGGGTCGCGGTGAGCTTGTCGGAGTTCTTGATCTCCCCTTCGAGCTGGGTGATCAGGTCGGCGCGGATCGCGGCGTCGCGTGTGGCCTGGTCGGGGTTGTGGCAGATCACGAACCGGTCGGCGGTATCGGGGAGCTGGACCTGTTTGACCTGCATGTTGTCGGTGACGTGCGCGTAGCGGCCCTGGCGGGAGAGAGCGGCCTGGGCGGCGGGTGAGCCTGAGCGGATCTTCTCGCCCAGGATGTAGTGGCCGCCGGCGCGTTGCAGGAAGCGGCGGTTTTGCTCGGAGGCGAAGCCGCGGTCGGCGACCCACACGATGCGGGTGAGCTTCCACTCGCGCAGGTCCTCGCGGACCTGGCGGATCAGCGCCTGGTCGCCGGTGTTCCCCGGCCAGCTCCAGATCCGGATCGGGATGCCGGTGCGGGTAACGGCCATGCCGATGACGACCTGCGGCAGGTCCGGGCGGTGGTCCTTGCTCTTCCCGTACGCGCGGAACGACTTCATGCTCTCATCGCCATCGCCATCGCCATCGCCATCGCCATCGCCATCGCCGGTGCCGGTGCCGGTGCCGGTGCCGGTGCCGGTGCCGGTCAACTGCGGTGCGGTGGCTGTTTCTTCCTCGACACGGCGTCCGTGCTCGCCGCGGGCAATGGGGGTGTCTGGCTCGCCGGTCTCGAAGTAGGTGGAGGTGGTGTCGAAGAAGAGCAGGTCGACTTCGAGGTTGAGCAGGTCGGCGACCTGCCAGTAGACCTCCTCGGCGAGCTTGTCCTCGATCGCCAGGAGCCAGTCCATCGCCCGGTAGCAGGCGTCATCGTTGGTGGCAGCAAGGCCGGGGATGTGGGTGTCGTGCTCGATCCAGCGGGTGGCCGCCAGCTTGGAGCTGGGAGAAAGGGCCCGATTGGCGACCAGGGCGAACAGCACCCGCTCGGCGGCGGGGTCCAGGCGGCGTCCCTTGAGGAGCTTCTTCATGACGGTGTCGATGCCGATGCGATGCCACAGACCGTCCAGGGCGTGGGCGCCACCCATCGGCCGCGACGCGAGGAAGGTCAACTCCGAGCCGGAGGTGGCGCGCAGGGCGGCGGCCGGGTCCAGGAGTCTGGTCAGCGAGGCGACCAGGCGCTCGATGGCGGCGCGGTCCTCGCGGCCGAAGCTGTGCAGCACCTGCGGGCGGGAGGTGCCGGTGGCGGCATCCCACTCGTTGTGCGCCAGCTGCAGATAGCGCACGGTCGAGCCGTCCTTGTTCTTCCGCGTGGTCGCCCGAACGTACATGGTTCCAGACCATAACAGCATCAGGGCAGGTCAACGCACAGTAGTCGCATGAAACGTGTTACTAGGCGATTCTGGCCGTTCCACCAGACCGGAACCCCGTGAGCTGCGACAACACCCGCATCCGTGCCACGAACCAGCCATCAGCTGCGGAACCCCGGTCAGGGCTGATGCAAGTTCCCGAGGCATGCGGTTGGTCGGGGAGGACCGGTTGGGGCGGATAGCTGAGCAGGCACGGGCTTCGTGATCATCGTGGTGTCTAAGCCCGTTGATCATGAGGTGGCCCGTGCCTGCCGCAGTATCTTCCCCATCCCCGCTGTCCTGCTGAAGCTGGGTCCGCTGGACACGGACCGGCTCGCTGACCTGCGTCCCTACTTCGGCTCGGTGCCCGATCAGCGCTCATGGCGGGGCCCAAGGCATCGATTCTGGGCCGCTCGTTGTCCTGTTCTTTGTCCAGTGCGCCGATGACCGCCACCGTTCACTGCCGTACGCGCATCCGCTCTGACCTGCCACGCGAACGCCCACGGACGCCCCCGTACGGCCGCGCGGACAGTTGGAAAGCGTGTTGGGGGCAACCCCTCACGAGTTCGAATCTCGTATCCTCCGCAGCCGCCTGAACAGGCGAAACGAGGAGT